>NZ_JACARU010000047.1:0-12489 GCF_013386425.1 Cedecea sp. P7760
CGGCCTGCAGGCCGTCGAGATCGTCAGGCTTCACCCAGCTAACCTGCAGGGCGGCGCTGCGTTTGCGCACGTTCTCAATCAGCCGCCAGGTGCCGCCATACACGTCGTCAACGGCGATAATATGGCTGCCGCTGTCTAACAGTTCGAGCACGGTTGAGATAGCCGCCAGGCCGGAGGCAAACGCATATCCGCGCTGGCCGCCTTCGAGTTCGGCAATCGCCGTTTCCAGCGCCTGCCGGGTTGGGTTCCCGCTGCGCGAGTATTCGAAGCCGGTATGCTGGCCCGGTGCCGGCTGGGCAAATGTGGAAGTAGCGTAAATGGGCGGCATTACCGCGCCGTGTGCATCATCAAAAGTGCCGCTGTGCACGCTCTGGGTAGCAAATTTATTCATGAATTATCCTTAATAGTTACGCCAGGTTTTGCTGGCTGAGCCATTGATCGTTAAACATTTTCGATAAATATTTATTGCCGCTGTCGCAGGCAAAAGTGACCACGCGTTTGGGCGTGTTTTGTGCCTGGCTGTAGCGCAGGGCGGCGGCAAGCAGGGTGCCCGTTGAGGAGCCCGCGAGAATGCCTTCGTGGGTTAGTAGCGCCCGGGCGGTAGCAAAAGCTTCCCGGTCGCTGATGCGGTAGGCGTGCTGCACGCGTTCAAAATCAGCAAGCGGTGGCACAAAGTCTTCGCCGATGCCTTCCACCAGCCAGCTGCCGACTTCACCGTATCTGCCGTGCTCAACCACGTCGGCAAGAATGGATCCGCAGGGATCGGCCAGCACAAATTCGGTTTGCGGTGAGTGTTGGTGGAAGAATTGCTGCAGGCCGCCCAGCGTGCCGCCAGAGCCCACGCCGACAACGATGGCGTCGATGTGCCCCCCGGTTTGCTCCCAAAGCTCAACGGCGGTTCCCGTGGCGTGCGCCAGCGGGTTGGCCGGGTTTGAAAACTGATCGATATAGAAACTGCCCGGAATGTCCGCCGCCAGCCGCAGGGCATAATCCTGGTAATAATCAGGATGGCCTTTGGTGACATCGGAGCGGGTGAGGCGCACGTCAACGCCCAGCGCCCGCAGGTGGAAAATTTTCTCCTGGCTCATTTTGTCCGGCACCACCAGAATCAGCGGGTAGCCTTTTTGCGTGGCAATCAGCGCCAGCCCCAGCCCGGTATTGCCCGCCGTCGCTTCGATAATCGTGCCGCCGGGCCGCAGCCTGCCGCTACGTTCGGCCTGCTCAATCATTGACAGGGCAACGCGATCTTTAATCGAACCGCCGGGATTTTGGTTTTCCAGCTTAAGCAAAAGCTCACAGCAGCCGGTATCAAGGTGGTTGAGCCGCAGCAGCGGGGTGTGACCTATCAGGTCCAGGACGGAATCGGCAATCATCGTTCTCTCACAACATGAAAAGTGTTCATGTATGGGATGATAGGGCGGCAAATTGCCGCATCTAAAGAACATAAACCCGTCGTTTAGATCTGAAAGTAATATAATGTGCTGTTTTGGCGGTAGGGAAGGAAAGCCGTTCGGATGTCTGGAGTGGGGGATGGCTAAATAACGTCATTGCTGGCTATTTCTGACGCTTTTTTAAACAAAAAAGCCAGCGACTTATACGCTGGCTGGGTTTGAATTTGCAAAATTGTACTAAGCGAGAGGCTAGCTGCTGCGGCGGTCGCGGATCCAGTCCTGCACCTCGATAACAAACTCATCCGGTGCCTTACGGTACATACGGCGAGCCAGATCCAGCACGGTATGCTGGGCCAGCGCCTCTTCCATACGCTGCTGGGCGATGTTCATCACGGCACGCACCCCGCAAATCCCTTCACAGGCCCATTCGGGCGGCGTTTCTTCAAAAACCGCCAGCCGCTGACGAATCTCTTTGCAGTCGAAAATGCTTTTCTCACCGTCGATGGCTTCCACGATATCCAGCACGCTGATTTGGTCAGGCGGGCGAGAAAGGGTAAAGCCGCCGCCTTTGCCTTCGCTGCTGATGACGAGTCCGGCTCTGGACAGTTTGGTGAAAATTTTACCGAGATAGTCGTAGGGCACGCCCTGCAGCTCGGCGATTTCACGCACGTTCATTTCGCGACCTTCGCCTTTGCCATCCACCATGCATATCAGGCTGTGAATGCCGTACTCCACGCCCGAACTGTAAAACGCCATGCTGCCTCCGACTCATTTAATCCAGGTAATGTAGGGATTTTATACGCGCTATGCAATCTATAACCCCTAAAACAGTGGAATGAAAATAAACTACGAAAGATCTTGTCGCAGTTAACTGCGACAAGTATAGTCGCAGTCGTTGGCCACTGACGGCCTTTATCGGAGTAGAACCATGCAACAGAAGATCCTTATCCTTGGCGCCGGCTTTGCCGGTATGTGGGCGGCCCTGAGCGCGGCCAGACTTGCGGCGATGTACGATCGCGAAGACATTGAGATTACCGTGCTGGCCCCTCAGCCGGAGCTGCGCGTGCGCCCACGTTTCTACGAAACCGAGGTGGCTTCGCTGGTCGCTCCGCTTCAGCCGCTGTTTGACGTTACAGGCGTGACCTTTGTGAAAGGCGAAGCGCAGCGCATCGACAGCGTAAATCAGTGCGTCTGGTATCGGGATGAGCAGGGCAACAGCACGCCTCGCCAGTACGATCGTCTGGTTCTGGCGACGGGCAGCAACCTGAAGCGTGATCTGATTAAAGGTGCGGCGGAACATGCGTTCGACCTCGACCAGCTTGAGAGCGCGCTACGTCTGGAACAGCATATCTCTGCTTTAGCGCAGCAGGCAGAGAGCGAAGCCCGTAATACGGTCATCGTCTGCGGCGGCGGATTTACCGGCATTGAGATGGCCACTGAGCTGCCCGGCAGGTTACGCGCAGTGCTTGGCGCCGATACGCAAACTCGCGTCATTGTGGTTGAGCGGGGCGATAAAATCGGCGGGCGCTACAGCAGCGAGCTGCGTGACGTGATTGCAACCGCCAGCGAAGAGCTCGGCGTGGAGTGGCGTCTGAATGCCGACGTCCTTGAAGTTGATGCCGAGGGCATTGTGCTGGCCGACGGCGAGCGTATTGCCTCCAGCACGGTGATTCTGACCGCTGGCGTGCAGGCCAGTCCGTTAACGGAGCAGATTAGCGCCCCGCGTGATAAACAGGGTCGTCTGCACGTGGATGCATTTTTACGAGTGGAAGGGCAGCCAGCCATTTTTGCCACCGGTGACGTTGCACGTGCCGAGACGGATGATTTGGGCAACCTGGCGCTGATGACCTGCCAGCATGCCATCATGTTGGGGCGTTTTGTGGGGTACAACGTCGCGGCAAGCCTGCTGGACGTGGCGCCGTTACCTTATCGCCAGATTAACTACGTCACCTGCCTCGACCTCGGTAACTGGGGCGCGGTGTTTACCGAAGGCTGGGAGCAGAAGGTGACCCACGTGCGCGAGGAAGCGAAGAAAATTAAGCTGTCGATTACCCAGGAACTGATTTACCCGCCGGTGGCAGACAGAAAAATCGCTTTTGAAACCGCAGATCCGTTAGCGCCGTTCGTCTAAGCGCTTTATCATGCTGCCGAATGTTTATCAGGAGGCAGCATGGCTAACGACATCACTTTTTTCCGCCGCTTTGAGCACGACATTGTCGCCGGGCTTAAAACCATCACCCTGCGCGACAGCAGTGAGTCACATTTTGAGCCAGGGCAGCGTTTACGCGTCGGCCGCTATGAAGATGACGTCTATTTCTGCACTATCGATGTGATCGGCGTGACGCCGGTACTGCTTGACGATCTGGACGATGAGCACGCCCGCCAGGAGAATATGACGCTGGCAGAGCTTAAACAGGTTATTGGTGAGATTTATCCGGGATTAAATGCGCTGTACGAAATTTCTTTCCGCCTGGTGAGCGTGCCTTGATAAAACACGGGCTTTTTTCAGGGCATTACCGGGGATAAGCAGGATGTGTGAGTGGTTATTGCACGATAGCCTTTCGTCACTCAATGATAGGATCGTGAATTAATTTATTTCAATCACGCAAATGTCATCATGCAAAATCACTTTTTGAAACAGATTCAGCATTACCTGAAGGATTTTGAAAACCCGGCGCTGGTGGCTCAGGTGCCTCAGTCACTTGCCGATTACCTTTTCTCAAACCAGGCGTTGCTTGATGACAGCCGTATCACGCTGGACTTAATCAACGCGTTAGGCGACAGCCTTGAAGGCAAGCCGCAGAACCTCAACCAACTTTATCTGGCTCTTTATCTCTTCTGGTTGAACGCTATGGCGCATAGCGGCATCGATATCTTTTATTTTGGCGAATTAAGTAAGCTGCAAATGCTTGGCTCGCGATTCAGAGCTTCCGCCATTAATAATCTCTATTATCTGAATGCCGAAGAGCAAAATCAGCAGGAAATTGATGCTTTTGATGCAAAGATCGCAGCAAGTACCGCCCCTTTTATCCTTTACGATCCTCAGGGGCTAAAACTGGCTCTGGCGGTTGAGCATCCTCAGGCCATCGCCTGCATTTCATATTATGATTTGCTGATCGATAATTTCATCCCCTTAAGTACAAATGCCATCCAGCACACGCATTTGCTGGCGCAGCAATACGCTGCGCTGGCTGACCCGGACGTTAAAACGGTTATTATTGGTAACTCTTACAGCTTCTATGGCTTCCCTGAGGCGTGGCTGGAACACAGCGTCAATATCTCTACCCACAGTTTGGGACTTAAGCAGGCGCAGCAGCTGACGGCACATATCCTTGAGCGTTACCCGCAGGTACAGAACTTTGTTTATTGCCTGGGTTTTTTTGATCTGTACAGCGATCTGCTAAAAACAAAAGACGACTTTAACCAGCAGATTATTCATGCCTGGAGCCAGCTCAACAGCCATTATCTGATAAAGGGCGCCAGCGAATCCGCCTCGGACGATATTCAGGTCTTTAGCCGCCTGGTGATGCCATTTCCAGCGCAGGGGCAGCCCATTACCGGGCTGGATGATGTCATCTTCAGGGAGCAAATTTGCGAATCCACACGAAATTTAACGGGCAATCTTACTTCTCTGCCTCCGGCCCGGCAGCAGCAGATGGCGCAGCAGCGTGGCATAGCTCACTCTAAATCGGTTCATCATCAGGTCACACTGAATGAAAATACGCGGCGGGTGGCCGAAATGGACGTTCTGTTAGCGAAGCACGGCAGGAAGGTTGTCTGGCTGACGCCACCGTTCCCGGCAGCTTATGTAGACAATCTGGACGTCAGGATGAAATATACGCATCGCAGCTGCTTCTCCGGGCTGGAGGCTGCACATTCGCGGTTTATCGATCTCTCAGAAAGCCCGGTATTTGTCGGGGAGGATTTCCGCGATGGTGACCATCTGAATTTTGCTGGTGCCAGAAAAATGGCTGAAGTTCTACGAGAACTGAACGTGGTTATATAGCCGTTTTATGCAACAAGGGAAGGGCAAACCCTTCCCCGGTTTCAATGCTATCAGGCCGGCTGGCTGGCCTGTTTCAACATCTGGTAAAGCTCTTGTTTTACCCTCAGTTTTTCTTTCTTCATCTGCACGACTTCATCGTTGTATCCCGTCCCTTGCGGCCCCTCCTTGCGCATAATCTCGCTATCGAGACGGTTGTGTTTATTACACAGGCTGAGAAAGCGGGGGTTTTCGGACTTCAGGTGGGAAATCAAATCACGGTACTCAGGAAACATGTCAGGCCTCCCTGGTCAGATGGTAGGTGAGTGGATGAACAACTGGCTGATGCCAACCTCAGTGTAGAACCTGATTTGCGATAAGGGAAAGGACAAAAAAGTATCGTTTTGTCAATTTGCGATCGCGGTAGCGCCGTACTGAAATGCATGTCATTCTCATTTTTACGCCGGCAGGTTAACGCCGCAAAATGATAAAGACAGGCGGTATGGCGTGCTCTAAGATATGTCTATGATATATCTTACATACCTAAAAGGTACGCTATGACCACACAAAACAATGCCAAAAAAATGCCGGTTCGGGTTCGTAATGAACTGAAGTTTCGTGAATTAACGGTAAAAACTAAAAGCTTTATCGCCGATACGTTTTACCGCCTCGTGTTCAGCAGCCCGCAGCTGGCAGACTTTTCCTCACAGGGGTTCGACGACCACATTAAAGTGTTCTTCCCGGCAGAAAACGGAGAGTTTACCCCGCCGCAGATAACCAGCGAGGGCATTGTCTGGGGTGAGGGCGCGCGGCCACAGTCGCGGGACTATACGCCGCTGGACTTCGACGCGGAGCGCTGCGAATTAACGATTGATTTCTACCTGCACGACGGCGGGGTCGCCAGCAGCTGGGCGAAAGAAGCGCAGCCGGGAGATAAGCTGTTTATCGGTGGGCCACGCGGCTCTCTGGTCACGCCAACGGACTATCACTGGCAGCTTTACGTGACAGATGAAAGCGGCCTGCCTGCCGTTCGCCGCCGTCTCCAGTCGCTGAGTAAGGAAGTGCAGGTTCAGGTGCTGGTCAACTGCCACAATACCGACAGTCTGAACTATCTGAGCGAATTTCCAGCGGCAAAAGTGCAGGCGTTAACATATGGGGAAATCGCTGAGTACCTGAAGCACGCGGAGATCCCGGCTGACGACTACTACATCTGGATTGTGGGCGAAGGAAAGCAGGCGAAAGCGCTGGGTGATTACCTGCTGGAAGAGCGTGGCCTGGATGCGGAACTGGTCCGCGCCGTTGCCTACTGGCATGACAAATAAGGCGACCGATGGTGCGTATTCATCCTGAACAAAACCACCCGGAAGGGCGCGCCCGCCATCGCCGTGAACGTCTGTTTGACGCCAACGACATCCGCCTGCTGATTCTGCATCTTTTGGCTGGCGGCCCGGCGCACGGTTATGAGCTTATAAAGTCCATTGAAAGCCTGGCGAAAGGGGAATATGTGCCGAGCCCCGGCATTATTTATCCTAACCTGACGCTGATGGAGGAAATGGGCTTAATCACGGTGGGCGAAGGGCAAAGTGGGAAAAAATCCTTCACGCTGACGGCAGAAGGAAAAGCCTCGCTTGAACAGCAGCCATCCGAACTGGAAGCGGTGACCACCAGGCTGGCCACCCTCGGCGTTCTCGGCGGCAACCGCCGTTTACCCGAGGTACAGCGCGCAATTCATAATTTCAAAACGGCGCTGCACGCTAAACTGGGCAGCACTGAGCTTTCGAAAGAGACGCTGTACAAAATCATCGACACGCTGGATCAGGCGGCTAAAGATATCGAGCGTAGTTAGCGTCAGCCAGGGCGTGAACGTTCAACGCCCTGACTTGCTATTTGATCCCTGCGGCGTACCATACCGTTTTCAAAGTCGGAAAAGATGTGCCGCAGTGAACAATCCCGATAGCGTTTTTCAGCGCCTTACACGCTCCCCGTTTCGCCAGCGTTTCCAGCTCGGCCCAAAAGAACGCCAGTACTGCATCGATAAAGGCCCGGAAACCGTCACCCGCCATGCAGAAGAGTTTATCGCCCTCCGCCTGGCACCTGCCGAACCAAAAAATGACGGCAAACAAACGCCTATGCGCGGCCATCCGGTCTTTATTGCTCAGCACGCCACGGCAACCTGCTGCAGAGGTTGCCTGGCAAAATGGCACGCAATACCGGCGGGAAGACCGCTGACTGATGCGGAACAGCGCTACGTGGTGGGCATTTTATATCGTTGGCTGACGGCACAAATGACGGGGCAAAAACCTTAAGTACGTGCGGTAAGGGAACTACGGTTTCGCAACTGTGGTGCGTGATTTTTCGAAGCGAATATCTTCGCTATCTTGCTCACCCACAGGCAGCCAGCCGTTACGCTGATAAAATGATGCGGCGCGGCTGTTTGCCGCCGTTTCAAGCCAGATGGTGGGCTGTTGGGCAAACAGAAACGCCTCGGCTTTTTTCAGCAGTAATTTCCCGAGGCCCAGGCCTTCAAACTGCGGGAGGACGAACATCGCAAACAGGCAGGCCTCTTCGGCAATAGCCATGGCAAAACCCGCGGGCTCATCATCAACCTCGACCAGCCAGATGCATGGGGATTCGGCAATAATATCGGCAATAGTCTGTGGGGTAATGCCCATTTCGGCCATTTCTTCGCGTGAAAGATGGTTCTCTTTAACGCTGGTTCGGATGATGAAAATCGTCTCGATATCGGCCAGCACCGCATCTCGAAGGGTCAGGATAGGTGACATAAAATTCCTTTTTAAATGTCCCCCCGGCTTAGCCGGAGGGAAAACGCTTACTGGAAGCTATAGCTGACGTTGACGCCCACGCCGTAGTTACGGCCAGGCGCTGGCTCAAAATAGCGGCCATTGCCTTCATTGACAATCACCGAACCGACGTAATCGCGGTCGAACAGATTATCAACCCGCCCCCAGATGTCCAGCAGCCAGTTTTGCTGCAGCTGAAGCTTGTAGCCGGTGTTCAATCCCACGGTGGTGTAGGTTGACGCTTTGGCGTCGTTTTGGTCATCGGCCTGAATATCACTCATGTAGCGAACATCCGCGCCCGCATACCAGCCGTCTTCAGGCACGTAGCCCAACGACGCGTAACCCATATTGCGGGCGATGCCCGGCATCCGGTTGCCGTTGCAGTCGTTTGTGCCACAAACGTTGCTGCGGTAGGTGGCATCGAGGTACGTCCAGGCCATTTTCAACCGCCAGTCTGCGGCGAACTGCTGATCGAGAGAAAGCTCAAGTCCACGGCGGCGAGTTTCACCGGCATTTTTATAGGTCGTGCGCCCGCCGCTGCTTTGATCGACCACGATCTCGTTATCGGTGTCGGTCTGGAACAGGGCGGCGGTAAACAGGCCGTTGCCGATGCGGTTTTTACTGCCAACCTCAACCGTGGTGCTGGTCGAGGGCTGCAGAGCAAAGTTCAGCCCGGACGCGCCGTTGTCGCGGTAAGAAAGCTCGTTGATGGTTGGCGTTTCAAACCCACGGCCTGCGGAAGTGTAAACATTCCAGCCATTGTTGACGGCATATTTTAACGAGGCGGCAGGCAACCATTTGTGATAGCTGGCGTTGCCGCTGTCGTCGCCGTTTTTCCCCACGATGTAATAGTCGTTTGAATCAAAGTAGACCGAGCTGTAGCGCACGCCCGCATCCAGGCTGAGTTTGTCGGTCAACTGCCACGTGGTTTGCAGGTACGGGTCGAGGTTCCACATCAGGTTGCGCTCGTTACGGCGCAGGTTGCCTTGCTCGCCCAGTACCGTGGCGCCGTTCACCGTCACAAAGTTCTCGTAGCCTTTGCGCTTCTCGGTCATCGTCTCGTAGTCCAGCCCGGTGGTGAAGCTGACCGGCACGCTGCCGAGTTCGCCGTTGTGCGTCCAGCGTGTATCAATACCCTGGTAATGTCTTGCCAGTTGGATCACGCCGCCGGGATGAGTGGGGCTTTTCTGGACTGCCGCCGGAATGGACTGGAACTGCGTAGTCTCACGCACGCCCGCGTACATCATCACGCTTAAATCATCGTGTTCGCTGAGCTGGCGGTCATAGCGCAGCCCGCCCTGAGTTTGCTTCGTCGTTTTACGCGTATTGTACTGATCGGCCCGTGGCGCTTGTTTGGGATTGTCCCGCCACTCCTGCTCGGTCAGGCCGCCGGGATCGTTGGCGTCAATGTCCACGCTGTTGAACAGCAAAGTCAGCTTGCTGACGTCGTTCAGGCGAACGCCAAGCTTTGCATTGCCGAGGTTTTTCTGCGCGCTGCTGTGGTCACGGTAGCCGTGCGTGGTAAAGCGCGAGGCGGATACGGCATAGTCCACGTCACCGGCATGGGTGCCGTCGCCGGTTGAGCCAGTGGCCTTCACGCTGTTGCGCCAGCTACCGAAGCTGCCGTAATAGCTGCTGGCTTCGAACGTAGGCGGCTGACGGCCGGTTTCCGTTGTGACGTTAACGACCCCGCCCGAGGAGTTGCCGTACAGCGCGGAAAACGGGCCACGAAGCACCTCGATGCTCTCCACGCTATTAAGATCGATATTTGACGTTTGCCCCTGACCATCGGGCATCGTGGCCGGGATCCCGTCCACATACATGCGCACGCCTCTTACACCGTACATTGACCGCGAACCAAAACCGCGCACCGAAAGCTGTAAATCCTGGGCGTAGTTCTGGCGGTTCTGAATTTGCAGCCCAGGGACGCTGCCGAGATTTTCCGAAAGATTTATCCGCGGCGCGGCCTGGCGCAGGTCATCGCCTGAAACAACGCTCACTGCAGCAGGCGTATCCAGTTCGGAAACCGTCGTGGGCTTAGCGGTCACCAGCAGCGTGGTTTCATCGGTTTGCGTTGTGTCGGCGGCTTGCGTAAAGCAGGGGGTGAAGGCCGGGATCAGGAGAAGGGAAAGGGCGGTTTTGCTGCTATGGGGTTTGTTTTTCTGGGTTGTTTTCATCAGGGGGTGTTTACGGCATGCGCCAATTGTCAGGATCGTGAGCTTTATATGTTAGTTCTTGTGTTTAAATTTTGAAAACCATTAACGCACGTAACGTTAACAATGGGTTGCGAGTGGTGAAAGAAGCGGCGAAATATTTTTTATTTTTACTGCATCCAGCGGCGCATCCTCACCCGTATATCAGAATGTGAGCAACTCTCTTGCTCCCTACAATTGAGGAATTCAACATGAACAAGTATTTTGCTTCCGCCGTGTGCGCCTCCGCTTTTTTCAGTACTTTGAGCATTGCCTCAATGACGAATGATTCCGTGATGGTCGGCGGTGCAGCGATGTATCCGTCAAAAAATATTGTTGAGAACGCCGTGAATTCCAAAGATCACACCACGCTGGTCGCGGCGGTGAAGGCCGCCGGTTTAGTGGATACGCTGCAGAGCAAAGGGCCGTTTACCGTCTTTGCCCCAACCGATGCAGCGTTTGCCAAACTGCCTGCGGGCACGGTCAGTAATTTGATCAAGCCGGAAAATAAAGCCACGCTGACCAGTATCCTGACCTATCACGTGGTAGCCGGAAAATACGATATGAAAGCGCTGGAGAAAAAAATCCAGCAGGGCGGCGGGAGCGCAGAATTAAAAACCGTGAACGGCCAACCGCTGTGGTTCATGAATAACGGGCCGCACAATATTCAAATTAAAGATGCGAAGGGCAACCTCGCGAATATCAGTACTTATGATGTGAACCAGAAAAATGGCGTTATTGACGTCATTGATACCGTACTGATGCCGAAGTGAGTGTCTATACTCGATTCAGGCCTGTCGCCTGGTCGAGAAAAATATGGATAAAACTCTGGTAGAACAGCAGGTAAAACTGATGCAGGCGGTTGCTGAAGGCGACCGCCGCGCATTTGAACAACTCTATCGTCTGACTTCGCCCCATCTTTTTGCCGTCGCGCTGCGCACCGTTCAGCGGCGGGCGTGGGCAGAAGAAATTCTGCATGATGCATTTCTTACGGTGTGGAACCGGGCATCAGGCTACGATCCCGCGTTAAGTGCTCCCGTGACCTGGCTGACCCATATTGTTCGCAATCGCTGCATCGACTGGCTCCGCAGCGGGCAATCCCGCGCCGCAAACCAGGAAGAAGAACTCAGCGATAACGCCGCCGATATGGAGAGCGAAGCAGACAACGGCTGGTGTGACGAACAGCAGGCAGGGCGCCTGCGTGGCTGCCTGGAAGGACTCAGCAGCGAACAGCGGCAGAGCGTGGTGCTGGCCTACTATCAGGGCATGTCCCACGGTGATATCGCCGACTGGCTGCAGCAGCCGCTCGGCACGGTAAAAAGTTGGATCCGCAGGGCGCTGGATCACCTTAAGGATTGCGTCGGACTATGAACAGCAGCCAACCAAGAGATAACGCCCTGGCCTCTGAATACGCGCTGGGTACGCTGCGCGGCAGGGCGCGTTTGCGCTTCGAAAAACGTCTCCAGGCCGAGCCGGAGCTTGCCGCGCTCGTGGGCCGCTGGCAAACCCTGCTTGGTGGGCTGGACAGTCAACTCCGGGCACAACAACCGCCGGAAACCGTCTGGAAGAAAATTCAGCTTAGCCTGCCGCCTGAGCGTAACGTCGTCGTGCCTTCCCGCTGGAGCTGGAACTACCTCGGCTGGGCGCTCGCCGCCGGGCTTGCCGCCGTTACTCTGGTGCCGTATTTCAGCCCCAAAGCGCCTGAACTTGCGCCGCTTATGGTGCTTAACGGCAGCGGCCAGCAGGGGCAGTGGCTGGTTAGCGCCGACGGCGACCGTAAAACGCTGCGCCTGACGCCGCTGCAGCTGGCGTCCGTCTCCGCCAGTAATAGTCTGCAGCTGTGGGCCATCCCGGTTGGCGCCAAACCGGTTTCTCTGGGGCTGCTGGACAGCAAAGTGGTGACGCAATTGAGTAACGGTAACGTGACGTTGTCACGAGGTGTGACGATCGCCATCAGCCTTGAGCCGCAGGGCGGCTCGCCGACCGGGCAGCCAACGGGGCCGGTGGTGTATAGCGGGGTACTGTAGGGTCTGTTTCCCCTGCACGTTCAGAGCACGGTGAACGTGTGAGGGGGATAACGCCATCCCCCGAACAGCCCCGGCGCCCGACAGCTCAACCCCGCC
>NZ_JACARU010000047.1:12587-68717 GCF_013386425.1 Cedecea sp. P7760
GGGAGTCGGGGGGCTCGGGGGAATGACGGTGATTCTCCCGAGACGTTCACGAGTTTGATGGCTGCATATAAAACAGGACTGGAGGTGAACGGAATGTTTGCCGTCCCTACATAATCGTGGGAATTTGTGACTAAGGGATGCCAAAGAGTGAAATCTGAGACTTGATCCCCTCTCCCCGGCGGGGAGAGGGTCAGGGTGAGGGGCACTACTCGTGGTGATCGTGAACCTGTTGGGCCACTTCATGCACGCGCTTACGTGCGCCAAACCAGCCCAGCGTCAGCAGAATCGCCAGCACCGGAATAGAGGCAATGGTGAAGGTCCCATTCGGGTAGTCCATCGCCATCAGTACCAGAACGCCGAGCAGGAACAGCAGCGTCAACCATGAGGTAAACGGCGCGCCCGGCAGCTTGAAGCTCACGTCGTCCGCTTTCCCTTCTTTAATCGCCTTGCGCAGACGAATCTGGCACAGCACGATAAACGCCCAGGAGGTGATGATGCCCAGAGACGCCATATTCAGCACAATTTCAAACACCTGGGAAGGCACCAGGTAGTTGAGGAACACGCCAAGCACGTACACGCCGCTGGTGACCAGAATCCCGGCATACGGCACCTGATTCTTGCTCATCTTCGACATGAACTGCGGCGCGGAACCGCCCATCGACATTGAACGCAGAATACGCCCGGTGCAGTACAGGCCAGAGTTCAGACTCGAGAGAGCGGCTGTCAGCACCACGATGTTCATCACGTCGCCGATGTAAGGCACGCCGAGCTTCGAGAAGAAGGTCACAAACGGGCTTTGCCCCGCCTGATAGGCGTTCCACGGCAGCAACAGCACCAGCAGCACGACGGAGCCGACATAGAACAGGCCGATACGCCAGATAACGCTGTTGATCGCCTTTGGCACCATGGTTTTCGGGTCTTTACATTCCCCGGCCGCGGTGCCGACTAATTCAATAGAGGCGAAAGCGAAGACTACGCCCTGAATCAGCACCAGCGCGGGCAGCAGGCCGTGGGGGAAGAAGCCGCCGTTATCGGTTATCAGGTGGAAGCCGGTGCTGTTGCCGTCAATCGGTTTCCCTGTGCCGAGGAAAATGGTCCCGACAATCAGGAAGGCGACGATAGCCAACACTTTGACCAGTGCAAACCAGAACTCCATTTCGGCGAACCACTTCACGCCAATCATGTTCATTGCCGCGACCACGGCCAGCGCACCGAGCGCGAAGACCCATTGCGGCACATCCCCGAACGCGCCCCAATAGTGCATGTAGAGCGCAACGGCGGTGATGTCCACGATCCCGGTCATCGCCCAGTTGACGAAGTACATCCAGCCACAAACGTAGGCGGCCTTTTCCCCGAGAAACTCACGGGTGTATGAAACGAAGCTGCCGCTGGAAGGGCGATGGATAACCAGCTCGCCCAAAGCGCGAAGGATGAAGAAAGAGAAAATACCGCAAACCAGATAGATTAACGCCAGCGCGGGCCCTGCGGCCTGCAGGCGAGCACCTGCGCCGAGGAACAGGCCGGTACCGATGGCGCCGCCGATGGCAATCATCTGCACGTGGCGGTTGCCCATTGCCTGGTGATACCCCGAGTCCTGAGAATTCAACCAGCGCCGTTTGGCGGCGCGGTGTTCCGCTTCAGTCTTTGTTTTCATTGAGATTCCTGTCTGCCTTTGAGTTAAAAAGCGCCGTCCTTTTCCGCCCGTTAATTCTGGCTGCGGGGGCCGTAAAAAAGAGGGCGAGGAATCCTGCCAGAAAATTGAATGAGAATCAAAATTACAAACTTGTCATTTTAGTGGCGGCGTTCTGTTGGTGTGACGGGCGTAACATTCCTGATATACCAGGACTCTGAGAAGGGCTGCATCATGAACATTAAATGGTCAAAAAAACGGCTCGCGGTTGCCTGCGTGCTAGCCTGCACGGCAGGGCTTTGGATGTACTCCCAGGCCTCTTCGCCAGCAACGCAAACAAAAACGGCTTTACGCGCCGGACGTTGTCGTCTTACCGCCGCAGGCGATGCAGGATGGCCGGGCGCGGCAGTACGTTTACGCTCTCGTTGCCGCGACACGAAACGCTTAAATAACGCAGAATAATCTCTCCTTGCAGGAACGAAATTAAGCGCAATGAGTCTCAGTGACGTAAACAGGTAGCCCTTTGTCCTCTTCAGGATAAAATCTAAACTGATGCGTCGTGTTTAGCTCCAGTAGAGACTGGGGCGTTCACTATGAGGCCCTGGATCACCGCTTTAATCGTTATGGAAAACCTGCACAATGCTAACGAAATTCCTCTCGCGCCGCGCCGTCGCCCTGGCCGTGGTGCTACTCACCGTTCTTATCATCGCGTTGTTCTTCTTTCTGAGAAGCCCGGATGTGCCCGACTATGTCACGGCCCCCGTGCGCAAGGGGGATATAGAAAATTCCGTCCTGGCGACCGGCCGCATCGACGCCATTGAACGCGTTAACGTCGGGGCGCAGGTTTCAGGCCAGGTCAAGTCGCTTAAAGTGAAGCTGGGCGATCACGTGACCAAAGGGCAGTCGATTGCCGACATTGATGACGTGCCGCAGCGGAACGACCTGCGTAACGCCGAAGCCGCGCTAAACGTGGTCAAAGCCGATCTGCAGGCTAAGCAAGCGCTCCTGAAACAATCTGAACTGCGATTTAAACGCCAGCGCCAGATGCTGAGTGAAGATGCCAGCTCGCGCGAAGATTTTGAATCTGCCGAGGCAACGCTTGCCACCACGCGCGCTGAATTACTGTCACTGAATGCCAAACTTGTTCAGGCGCAGATAGAGGTGGATAAGAAAAAGGTCGACCTTGGCTATACGCGAGTCCTGGCGCCGATGGACGGCATTGTTATCGCCGTTGTCACGCAGCAGGGGCAGACCGTAAACTCCAGCCAGAGCGCGCCGACCATTATTAAGCTGGCCCGTCTCGACGTCATGACCATCAAGGCGCAGATCTCTGAGGCCGATATCACCAAAATTTCTGCCGGTCAAAAAGCCCGCTTCACGATTTTCTCCGAGCCGGACAAACGCTATGACGCGACGCTGCGCACCGTTGAGCTGGCGCCGGAGTCGGTAATGAAAGATGACTCTCTTGCCGGCAGCAGCACGGCATCCGGTTCTGGCACTTCCAATGCGTCCGTCTATTACAACGCTCTGCTCGACGTTCCAAACCCAGAGAATCGTCTCCGTATAGCGATGACCGCTCAGGTCACGCTGCTAGCCGGAGAAGCCAAAGATACGCTGTTGGTGCCGATCCAGGCCGTGCGTAAAGCCGAAGAAAATAAGCAGCAGGTTCAGGTGCTCACGGCTAACGGCAAGCTGGAAACCCGGGAGGTGAAAACCGGGATTACCAACAACGTGGATATTCAGATCCTCGAGGGCTTAAACGTCGGGGAAAATGTGGTGCTGTCGCAGCCGGGTGAGAAAGCGCCTGGGGAAGGGTTTGTGCTGTGAGCAACATCATTGAGCTGAAGGGTATCAGCCGGACCTATGGCAACGGCGGCCAGGCGCTGACCGTCCTGAAAAACGTGAGTCTGGCCATCGCGGCCGGAGAAATGGTGGCCATCATTGGCGCCTCGGGTTCGGGTAAATCGACCCTGATGAACATTATGGGCTGCCTTGACGTGCCCGACCGCGGGGATTACTTCATCGGCGGGCAAAACGCCGCTCAACTTTCGCCCGATGAGCTGGCCAGGGTGCGCCGGGAACATATCGGCTTTATCTTCCAGCGCTACCATTTGATGCCCGACCTTAGCGCCCTGGGCAACGTTGAGATCCCGGCCATTTACGCCAACAGCGAGCGCGACAAACGTCGGCTGCGGGCGGCGGCTTTGCTTGGCAGGCTTGGGCTGGAAGGCCGCGAGCACCATAAGCCCGGCGAGCTTTCCGGCGGCCAGCAGCAGCGCGTGAGTATTGCCCGCTCGCTGATTAACGGTGGGGAGATAATTCTGGCGGATGAGCCGACCGGCGCGCTGGATTCTCAGTCCGGGCAGGAAGTGTTAGCCATCCTGAGCGAGCTTAACCAGCGCGGCCATACGGTGGTGATGGTGACCCACGATATGAAAGTGGCGCAGCACGCACGGCGTATTATCGAGCTGCGCGACGGCGAAATTATCGCCGATAGCGGCAGTTGCGTAACCGCCACGGAAACGCTGCCGCCGCCCAACCGTACCCGGCAAAGCCGCTGGCAAAGCTTGCTCGACCGTACGCGTGAATCGCTGCAAATGGCGCTCAAAGCGATGAACGCGCACCGTTTACGTACCACGCTAACCATGACCGGGATAATTTTCGGTATTGCCGCCGTGGTCACCGTTGTGGCGCTGGGCGAGGGGGCGAAGCAGAAGACGCTGGAGAATATTAAGGATCTGGGTACTAACGTGGTCAGCATCTATCCCGGCCGGGATTTCTTTGATGACAGCATCGAGGGCATTCGAACGCTGGTGCCGGCAGACGCTGAGGCGCTGGCGAAGCAGGGCTTTGTCGACAGCGTAAGCCCGGAGGTTAGCGCCTCAGACAACATTCGCTTTCTCGGTAAATCCGCAACCGCTTCGATCAACGGCGTCGGGCGAGATCACTTCCGCGTAAACGGCATTCAGCTTCTGCAAGGGGCTACCTTCAGGGACGATCGTAACGCGCTGCAGGAAGTGATTATCGATGAGAACGCCCGCAAAGCGCTATTCGACGACGCCGGGCTGCAGGCGCTGGGGCAAATCGTTTTTCTGGGTTCCGTTCCGGCACGCGTGGTGGGCATCGCCCAAAGTAACAACCGGAGCTACGCCCCTAACCGCATTACCGTGTGGATGCCCTACAGCACGGTGATGTACCGCATGGTAGGCAAACCGGTTTTGAGCAGCATCAGCGTCCGACTCAAAGACAATGTGGCTAACGAGGCGGCGGTAAGCGCCATTTCTCAGCTGCTAACCCAGCGCCACGGCGTGAAAGATTTCCAGCTCTATAACTTCGAACAGATCAGAAAATCTATCGAACGCACCTCGATGACCTTTAGCATTTTGATTCTGATGGTCGCCTGCATCTCGCTGATGATCGGCAGTATCGGCGTGATGAACATCATGCTGGTCTCCGTGACCGAAAGAACCCATGAAATCGGCGTACGCATGGCGGTAGGTGCGCGACGGAGCGACATCATGCAGCAGTTTATGATTGAAGCCGTACTGGTTTGCCTGATTGGCGGGGCGCTGGGCATTGCGCTTTCTTATGCCGCAGGCGCGTTATTTACCGCCCTGGCGGGCGGAATGTTCACGGCTATTTATTCGTGGCAGGCCGCTGCCGCCGCGTTCTGTTGTTCAACATTAATCGGCATGATCTTCGGTTATCTCCCCGCCCGCAAAGCGGCAAGGATGGACCCGGTCGTTTCACTGGCCAGCGAGTAACCTATGAAAATTTTATCACCTTTGGCTTTATGCCTTGCCGCCGCGTTCAGCGCAGGCTGCGCAAATACGCTTAAAAGCGACTATCACGCGCCCGAAGTGAGCTATCCCGCCAGCTGGAACAAGAGCGAGCCGGTCGGAGACATTGCCCCGTTTGACTGGAAAGCGTTTAACGATCCCCAGCTCGATAACTGGCTGCGCCAGGTCATGGCAAGCAATAACGACGTGGCTATCGCCGTGCTGCGCGTGTACCGGGCGCGACTGGACGCGGAAAGAGTTGGTATCACCAACGATCCTGGGCTAAAAGGTTCGCTGGGCGTAGACGGAAAAACCCCGCTGAATAACTCGTCCGGCTGGACAAAAGGCAGCTCTGCCAGCCTCAGCACCAGCTATGAGCTGGATCTCTGGGGGAAAATAGCCCGCCAGCGCGATGCGGCGGAGTGGGTAAGTCATGCCAGCGAAGAAGATTTACGCGCCGCACGCCTGACGCTGCTTTCAGAGGCCAGCAATAATTACTGGCGCATCGGCTTTGTGAACCAACAAATCGACGTGCTCCAGCAGAGCATCGGCTATGCAAAAGAGACGCTGCGTCTGGCGGAGGCTCGCTATCGTGCAGGTGGAGCTTCAGCCCTGGATGTCGTTGATGCTCAACAAAGCCTGCTGGCGCAGGAAAATCGACTCACCGGGCTGCAGCGGGACCGCCTGCTGGGGCTTAACCAACAGGCAGTATTGCTCGGTACCGCGCCGGGCAGCGCTGTTGTGGAGCCAAGAAAACTGCCAAAAGGAACCCTGCCGCAGGTTAACGCGAACATTCCTGCCAGCGTGCTGATGCATCGGCCTGATATCAGCGCGCAAGAGTGGCGGGTGCGTGAAGCGCTGGCCAATGTTGATATCCGGCGTACCGAATACTATCCCGCGTTCAGCCTGACGGGATCTCTTGGCACCGGCAGTAGCTCGCTGCTGAACGTGCTGCATAACCCAATCGGTTCCGTTGGCGCGAGCCTGACGCTACCGTTCCTCGAGTGGCGGCAGCGGGGCGTGGAGGTGAAAATCGCCCGCAACGATTACGAACAGCGAGTGCTGGCGTTTAAACAGTCGCTTTATAAAGCAATGAGCAGCATTGAAGACGAACTATCCCTGCGCAATCAGCTGCTGGCGCAGGAATTAAGGCTCCGGGAGGGGCTGGAGCTTGCGCGTAAGTCAGAGCGGCTGAATGAAGTGCGCTACCGTCAGGGGGCTGCGCGTATTTCATTCTGGCTCGATGCCCAGGAAAAACGTCGCCAGGCGGAACTGTTGCTGGATGAAAATCGCTTTAATCAGTTCCAGAATCTGGCAAAAATTTATCTCGAGTTTGGCGGGTCGTCTAAATTCCCCTAAATCTTGCTAACTCATTCTCCACAAACAGAAAACGGTTTTTCTTTCTCTGGCGCTCGTTTAAAGTCTGGCTGGCTTAACGTGTTTAAGCGAACAAAATGATAAACGAGCGCTTATTTTATGGGGAAGGGTGAAGGCATGCGTGTGTCAGATTATATCAGGCTGTTATTTCTTGCCGCGGTGTGGGGAGCCAGCTTCCTTTTTATGAAAATAGCGGCGCCGGAGTTCGGGGCGGTAAACACGGCCTTTTTAAGGGTATTTTTTGGTTTTGTAGGGCTGGCGGTGATTCTTTTCACCCTTAGGTCTTCTTTTCGCTTTGAAGGAAAATTCCGTTCGGCGCTTATTTTAGGCGCGATTAACTCCGGGCTGCCTTTCTTTATGTATTGCCTGGCCGCAAAATGGCTACCGGCCGGATACTCCGCTATTTTAAACGCAACCACGCCGCTAATGGGCGCCATTATTGGGTTCTCTTTCTTTGGTGAAAAATTAACGGCACGAAAATGGCTGGGCGTAGTGCTGGGCCTGGCGGGGATTATGGTGATTACCTCGGTCGGTGACGCACAGTCAAACGAGGACAAAATTGCCGGGATTATTGCCTGCCTGGTAGCCACGAGCTGCTACGGCGTGGCGGGCTTTTTAACCCGCCGCTGGATCTCCAACAAGGGCGGACTTGACCCTAAAATCGTCGCTTTCGGCAGCCAAATTGGTGCCACGCTTTTCCTGCTGCCGTTCTTTGCCTGGAGCGTGGCGACGGGGCCTTCAATCAACTGGCTGCAGGGCAATGTCTGGTTCAGCGTGCTGGGCCTGGGTATTCTGTGCACCGCCGTGGCCTATATTTTCTATTTCCGTTTAATTGCCGATATCGGGCCATTACGCAGCCTCACTGTGACCTTTTTAATTCCACCGTTTGGCGTGCTGTGGGGATATCTCATTTTGCATGAAACCATCAGCGAAGCGTTTATTATCGGCGCGGTGATTGTTTGTTTCTCCGTCTGGCTGGTGATAAGCCCGGACAAGAAAATGCTTGCCGTAAAAAGTTAAGCCGGCACCCGGCAACGAATAATTGTAGTTATACTAGCCGCGAGCCCGGATAAGGTTTCCGGGTTACGCGGTTAAGGAAAAACGATGAAACGAGAAGCGCTGTTCGCTGCGGTGTTTGACAAGTATCAGGTCGAGCCGGACTATCCGTGGGACAAGTTTAAGGACTACGCCGTGCTGCGGCACCGCTACAAGCGCAAATGGTTTGGCGTGGTGCTGAGCATTTCATCCGCAAAACTGGGGCTGGAAAGCGATGAGATCGTCGATATTCTCAACGTAAAAGTGATGCCTGGCGCCGTAGGCTCACTGAGAATGCAGCCGGGTATTTTACCCGCTTACCATATGAACAAAGAACATTGGGTGACGGTGCTAATTGACAAGGTGCCGGATGAACTGATCCTGGGCCTTATCGATGAAAGCTTTGGCCTGACGCGCTAATCGTTTCGTGCCCCGAATGCCAAAAGAGACCACGGCATCCGGGGAACCCTTTAACTCAGAACCAGGTTTCCAACTGCGTACCGAACATTAGCGAGCCACCGCTGTGATAGCCTGAATTGCCGAAGGTATCGGTCAAGGAATAGTTATCCAGATTTTTGTCCCAGTTCATCCAGCTGACGAAGAAACGGATCTCCGGGCGCTCGAAGAAGTCGGTGACGTTCTGCATTTTAAAGGTCGGCGCGAAGGTCAGCTTGTAGAAGCTGCCGGATACCGGCTTATTGCCGTTGAAGCCCTTCGGGTCGATGTCCATATACTGATAGCTGGCCTCGTACTGCAGGGCAAAGTTCTGATTAACCTCCTGGATCAGCCGTGAGTTGAGTGTCACCCAGTCATAGTGGTCGGATTCGATGTAGCGACTGTTGCTGCTTTGCGCCACCAATAGCGGGGCGATGCTCATTCGGTCGCTCAACTGGGTTATGCCGTAGGTGGCAAATTTCACTGTCCATGCATCGTCGATCAGATAGCCATCCGATCCCGGCCCCCGCACTTCAGCCCCCAGCGCTTTGCCGTAAAGCAGCACGGTTTTGGTCGAACCTTTATTGAGACCGTAGAAACTGTCGCCGTGCCACGCTAACATGGTATTGAAGCCGTGCGAGGCGGCATTATCCTTTGCCAGGCCATCGTTGATCCGCTTGTCATTTTCCTTAGAATAGAGGCCGTTCAGCATCCACTGCCAGTTGCCGATGCGGTTGTTCAGCGAGAGGGTGTAATTCTGGATAAAGGTATTCTCCGCGCCGGTCATGTTGTTGTATTCAACGTTCTCCATTGCATCTATATCGTTGAAGTTACGCCCATACACAGCCAGGTTGGTTTTAACATCGCCGAAGAACTTCACATCGTAAATCCCCGCACCGGTGCCGACCAGGTTCATCATATCCGAGTCCAGCCAGTGGATATCGAAGTTATCACGGTCCTCTCGCTTGCCCGCCCACAGCGTTGACCCGCTAAACGCACCGGTGAAGGCAGGGAGGTTGCTCATCTCTACAAACGCCTGGCGCAGATTCATCTGGCCGTTAAACGCGCTGTCGGTGTTGTAGGTTTTGTCCCATTCGGCAATTTTCATGTAGTAGCGGAAGCTCGAGTCGTTGGCGTAATGGCGTTTATAGTCGAAGTCGGCGGTGACGTAGGTGTCGGCCTCGTTGCCCAGGCGACCAACGCTGCCGCCAGTGCTGCCCGCCGGCGTCAGTGATGGACCGACGGTGGTGGTGGTGCCTTGTTTTCCGCTCAGGATGCCGGTGCGGGCGTAGCCGCCAAATTTAATTTCGGTATCGTCATTAATAATATCGCTCTTGCTGTTTTTATTTTTTAATTCTGCGTCGCTGGCTCTTTTCTCCGCTACGGCAATTTTATTTTCGGCCAGCGTTAATTTATTTTGTGAAAGCTTAAGTTCCGCCTCCACTTTTTCCAGTCTGGCGTTAATTTCTGCCAGGGTTAATTCCGCTGCATGCGCAGGTAAAGCACAGGCCAGGGTACAGAAAGTTAGAAATGTTATTTTCATCATTAATACCTGTGATCGCCCCTGCTCTGAATAGATATACTCAGGGCATACGGGTGTCCTTAATAAGGTGAAACATGCTTTTACAGTACAGGGTTTACTGTATTATTTATCTTTTTTTATTATCCACGTTGACCAACAACAGCGTGCAGATAAAGGCAAAGACTGCAACGGCCACGCCGACGGTGATATAGGTAATAAACTGATAGCGATCGTACAAATACATCAGCGGTGACAGCAGCACCGCCAGCCCATAGGCGTTGGCTTTAATTGAAAGTAGGGAGAGCACCATGCCGCCCAGCGCCGAGCTGCACAGCATTACGGCAATCGCCCGCATACCGGACTGCATGACGATACCGAACAGCGCAGGTTCCGAAACGCCCAGCAGCTGGGTAACGGTTGCCGAGATCCCGGCGGTCTTAAACGCTACGTTTTTCGACTTCAGGGAAATAGCCAGGCACACGGCGGCATTGGCGAAACCGTACATCGCGCAGACGGTAATCAGCGGGTTGAAGCCGGTACCGGCGATCAGCGAGGTCTCAATCATAATGAACATATGATGCATCCCGGTCATCACCGCAATTGGATAAATAAAGCCGATCAGCAGGCCGCCGATACCGGCAGGCAGCGCGAGGAACTGCTGGATAGCCATCACCGCATAGTGCTCAAAGCCGTGAACCAGCGGGCCGAGCGCCAGCAGCGCAATTGCCACGGCGCAGAGGATCACCAGGAACGGGGTGAAGATCAGATCCATCGAGTCAGGCATAATCCGACGGAAAATCTTCTCCAGCTTCGCTCCGATAATGCCGGTGATAAGCGCGGTCAGGATCGATCCCTGATAGCCGACCAGTGGAATAAAATCGAAGAGATAGATCGGCTGCGCATTGCCGTAAGCCACCGAATAGGCGTTAGGCAGGGCGGGGGAAACCAGCATCAGCCCGATCAGAAAACCGATAATCGGCGTGCCGCCAAACTTCTTAAACGCCGACCAGCAGATAAACGCCGCCAGGAAAGCAAAGGCCGTATCGCACAGCACGGTCATCAGGGTGGTCACCGACGCCGGCAGGGCGAGGGTGCTGGCGCCAAACGTCGCCAGCACCGTATCGTTAAACAGCACGCCCTTCAGCCCAAGGAACAGGCCCGTTGCACCCAGCACCGGCACGATCGGCACAAACACATCCGAGAGGTGGCGAATTCCCGCCTGTAACGAGCTGCTGCCCTGGCGGCTCATTTCATCCTTGCTGACTTCGCTGATATTAAACGCCTGCATAAACTCGGCGTAAACTTTATTCACAATCCCGGTTCCGAGAATCACCTGATACTGCCCTGAGTTAAAAAACACGCCTTTCACTTCATCGACGTTTCTTATTTTCTCATCTTCTATCAGGCCGCGATCTTTTACCTGTAATCGCAGGCGGGTAGCACAGTGGGTGGCGGAAATAATATTTTCCCGGCCAATGATATTCACCAGTTCAACGGCAATGTTTTTATATTTATTCATGTTGGGTTGTTCCCTTGATAAGAATGCTTTGATAAGGCTCTAATGATGAACTGAGCTGCGGATAGTTATTAACGATAATATCGCCCTCCGGTATTTTATAATAAACCGTGTGGTTACTGAGGTTAGTGACAGAAGTAAAGTATTCACTCGCCGTGCGGCGTTGATAGCTGATGATTTCCGGCGAGGCGGTTTCCAGCGGGATAAAATCACCGTAGATCAATGTGTCAGGATAATCATTGTTGCGCAGGCGAATAAGCTGCTGGTAAAAGGCAAAGACTGAATGCGCATCCTGCTGCTGTGCGGCGGCGTTAATCAGCGCGTCCTCTGCCGACAGCGCCAGCCAGGGTTTCGCCCCCTGATTAAATCCGCTGTTCACCGTGTTGTCCCACGGGAACGGTGTGCGCGAGTTGTCACGCGAGCGGTGATTGACGAACGCCAGCGACTGCCGCGCGGAGAAGCCTTCCGCCAGCGCGCGATGATAGTTATCAATGCTGGAAATATCGTCGAATTCGCTGATATCGCTGCGGCAGAAGTTAGCCATGCCCAGTTCCTGCCCCTGATAGATGTACGGCGTGCCGCGCAGGAAGAAGTACATTGCCGCCAGGCACTTGGCACCAGTCGCATTCTGGTAATCGGGGTGAACCAGTTTCGACAGCGCTCGCGGCTGGTCGTGATTCTCGATAAAGCTGGTGCCCCAGCCGCACTGCGCAAAGGCGTTCTGGCTGTCGAACAGCGCCTCGCGGAACTCGGCCACCGTCCAGTCGCGGCGGCGGAACCACTCCGAGCCGTTTTCCACATCAATATCCGCCGCGTGGAAGTCAAAAATCATATCGAAGTAGCCGTTTTCGCCGATAAACTGGCCGTACTCCGCATAGGGAACGCCCGGCGCTTCGCCGACGGTGACGCAGGCATATTTATCAAAGGTGTTTTCCTTCAGCTCGTTCAGAAACACGTCAATGCCGGGGCGGTTGCGCGCCTTGCTTTTGATCGACCCCAGCCCGTCAACGCCGTCGACCGGCACGGAGGCGTAGTCGGCATCTTTCTTGATAAAGGTAATCGCATCCACGCGGAATCCGGCCACGCCTTTCTCCAGCCACCAGTTAATCATTCGGTAAATCGCCTCGCGCATCTGCGGATTTTCCCAGTTCAGGTCAGGCTGCTTTTTATGGAACACGTGCAGGTAATACGTCTCTTCCCCCGGCACTTTTTCCCACGCGCTGCCGCCGAAAATCGAGCGCCAGTTATTCGGCGGCAGGCCGTTGACCGCCGGGCGGAACAGATAATAATCGCGATAGGGGGAATCCGCATCGGCCAGCGCCTGCTGGAACCACTGATGCTCATCGCTGGTGTGATTCACCACCAGATCGATCATGATTTTAATCCCCAGCACTGCGGCTTTGTCGATCAGCGTATCCACATCGCGCATCTCGCCGAACTCCGGGTTCACCGCGTAGTAATCGGCGATGTCATAGCCGTTATCGGCCATCGGCGACAGATAAAACGGCGAAATCCACAACATAGTCACGCCCAGCGACTGCAGGTAGGGCAGCTTTTCGATAATCCCCGGCAGATCGCCAATCCCGTCGTTATTACTGTCCTTAAAGCTCCTTGGATAGATTTGGTAAATCACGGATTCTTTCCACCAGGCGTTATCCTGGCCTGCTTGCTGCTTTAACATGTCCACCTCTGTGATGTGGTATCGATACCACATTGTGATAAAAAAATTTACGCCGACTTTCTAAGCACCAGTTCCGCTTTCAGATCGTCACTGTTGTAGCGGTAGGGTTTACCGGCGATAAGGGCAATCAAATATTCCACCGAGAACTGACCCAGCTTGTCCACCGGCTGGTTCACCGTGGTAATCGGCACGCTGACCATTTCGGAAACCGGCAGGTTATCGAAGCCGACGACCGCGATATCCTGCGGCACCCGAATGTCATGGTTGGTCAGCCAGGTGACCAGGCCGCAGGCCACATCGTCACTGCCGGTAAACACCACGTCGGGCCGTGCGGAAGGAAGCCGCGCCGCCAGCTGTTCCGCCAGGCGGATACCGTCTTTGTAGGTGTGCAGCCTGCGAAAAATCAGCGCGTTATCAATGGTTTTACCCGCGGCTGTCATCGCCTTCTGGAAGCCCCGGTTACGGCGCTCGCCGTGGCCTTTTTGCAGGAAATCACCGCCGGTGCAGTAGGCGATTTTCTGGTAACCCTGTTCCAGCAGATAGCCAATCGCGTTAAACGTTGCCTCTTCATCATCCACCCGTACCACCGGCAGCTCAGCGCCGTCCACGCTGGTATTGCACAGCAGGATAGGGCCGTGCTGCTGATATTTTTCCAGCACCGCTTTATCGCTCTCAACCGAGCAGAGGATCAGGCCATCAATAATCTTTTTCTTCAGCAGGTCGAGGCAGTTGGCTTCTTCCCCCACGCTGTCGTGGTTCTGCACGATCAGCACCGAATAGCCGTTTTTACGCGCCGTGACTTCCAGCGCATCCACCAGATTGGCGAAGAAGGGGTTGGTGATCCGCGACACCAGAATGCCGATGCGGTGCGACTTCACCCCGCGCATTTGCTGTGCGGCGGTGCTTGGCTCATAGTCCAGCGCCTTCATCGCCGCGTGGATACGTGCTTTTTTATCTTCAGAGATGTAAGGGTGGTTGTTCAGAAAGCGCGAAACGGTCGATACCGACAGTCCGGCGTGTTCTGCCACATCTTTAATGGTTGCAGTCATAATGTATGAAATCGATATCAGAATGGCGCTACGCTATTTCTCTCCAGAAAAATTGTCAATCACAGTCTTTCAGAGTTTGATCGTAATCACATGAAATCCGTCGAGAATTCCAGATGGCGGGGAGGCCGCCTGGGTAACAGACGGCCTTTACCATTACCTTTTCTTCCAGCTCACGGCGTAGTGATAATGCGACCCGGAGAGTAAAAACTCCGGCGAGACGCTCGGGCTCCACGAGTCATCACCGCCCACGCCCATGTGATAGCCGTCGATATTCAGCCAGCTTCCAGCTTCTGCTTTCAATAAGTGCCGATGAGTAGCTTCCCGGAGCTGTTTCTGGCCGTAGCGGCTGATATTGAAGTGAAACTTGCCGCGCCACTGATTACTACCGTACTCAAGCCGAGAAGTGTCACAGCGCAGCCCGTTTTCACTCGGAAAAACGTAAGGCGTGTACATGTCGGCCAGCGCCAGCGTCCATCGGTCAAACGATGCAGAGCTTTTGCGGTCGGGGTAGTTTTCATGCGGCCCGAGCCCAAACCAACTGACTTCTGGCTCCAGATCCGCAAGCTGGCAGCTGAGGCCAATACGCGCAGGAGCCGGTGCGCCGGACGCAATCTCCACGTCTACCGTAATATTCAGCTCACCCTCGCTGTCGATCAGGTAATTTTTACGGCTGATAAACAGCGTATTGCCATTGCCTTGCCAGCCGTGGACGGTGCGAACCAGCACGGCGTTGCTCAATGCGTCGGCGTCAAAACTAAGCAACACGGGCGTCAGGTTGTACATGCCCGCGGCCTTCCAGCGTTCCACCCAGGCATTAGGGTCGATGTGCGCGGCTTCGCTGATGCCGATGTCATTGTCCAGCGGCGCGCGGGTGAAATTATCCTGCAGGGGCGTGAGAAGCGTTGGATTCTGATGGTTAAACCACTGGCAGAGCAGACCGCTTCTACGCTCAAAACGCCAGTGCTGTTCGCCGTGGAACACGTCAACGTGTCTGTCGTCCGCCTGCAGCAAAGGCGCTGAGCCGGAATGGCTGAGACCCGGCAACCTTAAATTCGACGCCAGCGGCCATTGTGCCCGAGCGGAGCTATGCCCGGCTTCACTCCATGACGTCGAGGCCGTCTGTAGCACTTCAACATGCAGCCAGACCTGGCCCGCGCTGATTACCTCCGGCAGCTCAAGCGGAAACACTCGGGTTTCTTCCGGCGCAAGGTGCAGCGAGAGTTCACCGCTGACCAGCACTTCGCCTTCGCTTTTTAACGCCCACACCAACCGTTCGTTATCGCTATGGCGGAACAGATATTCGCTGGTGACCTCCAGCCGGTTTTCGGGCAGAAGGCGGAACTGGAAGAACTGCTGGGCCTGCTTAGCTTCGAATAAGGCGGGATGCGGCGTGCGGTCTGCAAAGACCAGGCCGTTCATGCAGAACTGACGGTCGTTAGGCTTATCGCCAAAATCGCCACCGTACGCGGACCACGGCTGGCCGTTTTCGTCATATTTTACCAGCGACTGGTCGACCCAGTCCCAGACAAAACCGCCCTGCAGGCGAGGGTGTTGGCGAAACGCCGCCCAATACTTGCTGAAGCCGCCGAAGCTGTTGCCCATCGCGTGGGCATATTCGCACAGAATCAGCGGCCGGTGCTCTTCAGGCAGCCCAATCCATTTCTTAATCGACCACTTTGGCACCTGCGGGAAGGGCTGATCCTGATCGACCCGGGCGTACATCGGGCAAATAATATCGGTGGCCGCCGTATCCGCGCCGCCGCCTTCGTACTGCACTGGTCGGGTGGGATCGTTGGATTTTATCCAGCGGTATAGGGCATCGTGATTGCTGCCGTGCCCGGACTCGTTGCCCAAAGACCAGATGATAATGGACGGATGATTGCGATCGCGCTGCACCATGCGGGTGACTCGCTCGGTCATCGCCGGAAGCCAGAGTGGGTCGTCGCTCAGGCGATTCATCGGCACCATGCCGTGGGTTTCAATATTGGCTTCATCCACGACATAAAGGCCGTAAAAATCACACAGCCGATACCACAGCGGGTGGTTCGGATAGTGGGCGCAGCGCACGGCATTAAAATTGTTCTGCTTCATCAACAGAATGTCACGCCGCATTGTCTCTTCATCCATCACCTGGCCGTTTACCGGGTGATGTTCATGGCGGTTTGTGCCGCGCAGCAGCAGCGGTTTGCCGTTGAGCTTCAGCAGGCCGCCGGTGATTTCCACCTTGCGGAAACCAACGTCATAGCTTTCCGCTTCGATAACCGCGCAGCCTTGCTTCAGGACAATCACTGCCCGATACAGATTTGGGACTTCGGCGTTCCACAGTAGCGGCTGTTCAACCGGTAAACGCAGGGTAGTGCGGTCGTGCCAGGCCCCACGTTCGTCAATGATTTGGCTGCCGACAGGCTGCTGCTTTTCTTGCAACAACGTTTCGCCATGCCAGAGCTGAATCAACACTTCACAGGCGCTAACGTTCTTACCTTCCAGTACTACCAGGGCCTGTAGCTCGCCGCGTGAAAAATCTTCGTTAAGCCCGGTCCGTAATTGCACGTCTGCGAGGCGCGTATCCGGCTTATGCAGCAGCGTAACATCCCGGAAAATACCGCTCATCCGCCACATATCCTGATCTTCCAGATACGTGCCGTCACTCCAGCGCAGCACCATCACCGCAATGCGGTTGCTTCCCGCTTTCAGCGCCGCGCTCAGGTCGAATTCTGAGGGCAGGCGGCTGTCCTGGGCGTAGCCCATCCAGAGGCCGTTGCACCACAGATGAAAAGCAGAGTTTACGCCATCAAAGATAATGCGCGTTTGCCCGCTCTCCAGCCAGGCGTCATCAATATCAAATGTGAGCGAATAACAACCGGTCGGATTCTCTGCTGGTACAAAAGGCGGGTTGACCGGAATTGGGTAGCTGATGTTGGTATAAATGGGCGCATCGTACCCCAGCATTTGCCAGTTCGACGGCACGGGAATGGCGTCTGCATCGGGGAGATCGTCGCTGAGCCAGCTTTCAGGCACCGCTTCCGGGCGAGGGAAATAGCTAAACGCCCAATCGCCGTTAAGGGATTGCCGCGACGGTGAGCGCTTATCATCTCTGGCATCTTCCAGCGAACGCCAGCTAGAAAACGGTGGATGAGCCGCCAGGGCGTTTAGCTGAGTTACGGCCGGAGTTTCCCAGTCGCGGCGGGCCAGCGTGGCCTGGAGCGAAGATGACGTGTTGGTCATAATGATGCGCCTGTGAGATAATTGTTATTCGCTCACAATTTAACGTCAGTTGTTCAGGAGTAAAGCCATCTCACCGTATTCGGTGATGAGCTTCACAAACAATTCAGGCTTTATTTCAGGCGAGAAATCTGGTGCGCGAGGCGTGAAAGCTCGTCGGCCAGCTGCGCCGCCGTGGGCTGTATCAGGCTACCCGGAGCAGCGGTCGTCTTACGCTCCACAAGGCTTACCGGCTGCAGCGCCGTGAATGTATCTTCATGCTGAATGAGCGCCAGGATGCCGTTTACGCTCGCTTCACCGAGCTGCCTGAAATCCTGCCGGATGGTGGTCAGCGGGGGAAGAAAACAGGCGCTGTCTGCGGTGTCATCAAAGCCAATAACGGAAACATCCTGCGGCACCGCAAACCCGGCTTCGTGAATGGCTCGGAGCGCGCCCAGCGCCATCTGATCGTTAGCCACAAGGATCGCCGTCGGCTTCTGCTCATCGCGTAAAAGCTGGCTAACCTGCTGGTAGCCAGAAAGGGAACTCCAGTCCCCCCGCATAAACGCCACAGGTGCAAGCTGATGCTGCGCCAGAGAGCGCTGCCAGCCTTCAAGCCGCAGCCGGGCGGAGACTGAATTTTCGGGGCCGGCAAGCAAGGCAATATGGCGATGACCCAGCGTGACCAGATGTGCCACAGCAATGTCAGCGCCTGATGCGGCGTCGGTAACGATGTGATTAGCCGAAACCTCCGGTGAAACATCCAGGAACAGCACGGGAACATCACCGCAGGCCGCCTGCACGGCTTTCACCTCCGCCGTTTCCAGCGGAATATTCACAATCAGGCCGTCAACGCGCTGGGCAAGCAAACTCTGCACGGCGGCGCTGGCCGCAGCTGCACCGGGCTGCTCAACCATCGAAATCATCACATTGAACTGCAGCTCGCCGGCTTTGGATTTTATCGCCGCCGCGATCTGAGAAGGGGCATGCAGGGAAAGGGTGGTGGTCGCCAGGCCAAGCGTCTGGCTGAGTTTCCCTGCCAGCTGCTGCGCCACGCGGTTCGGCACGTAGTTCAGCGCTTTCATCGCGTCTTCTACTTTTTGCCGGGTTTTCTCTGAAACATGTGAAGCCTGATTGATCACGCGTGAGACCGTCTGGTACGAGACGCCAGCCGACTCGGCAACATCGTACAGTGTCACAGATTTCGCTTTCATTGCAGGCTTCCTTCTCGCAGACGCTGATAGGGCGGCTATTCTACACATAACGCGAAAGCCGGGAGAAACTTATGTACAAACTGTATGGCGTGTCGGGCTAAAGCACTAACGATCATCCGTCTTGCGGTCCGCAGATTTATAGTGACGCCATTCATTATCAGCATGGAATCGGAAAAATGGCATTAGATCTGGCGCTTTATTTCGACCGTATCAACTACCAGGGGGCGCGTACTGCGACGTTAGAAACCCTGCGGGCGCTGCACCTGGCGCACACCTGCGCTATACCGTTTGAAAATCTGGATGTTCTTCTTCGCAGAACAATCCATATCGACGACGACAGCGTTTTTGAAAAGCTGGTCGTGGCCGGGCGCGGCGGCTGGTGTTTTGAGCAAAACGGCCTGTTCCGTAACGTGCTCGCTGAGCTGGGGTTTGAGGTGGAAAACTTAGCGGCCCGCGTGCTGCTGGCCAACCCGCCGCAGATGCCCGCCAGAACGCATCGGCTCACGAAAGTGACTATCGACGGCCAGGCCTGGGTAGCCGACGTCGGCTTCGGCGGTAAAACGTTACCCGAGCCGGTTCGTCTTGTGGAAGGCGAAATGCAGCCGACGACGCATGGCGTTTATAGTTTCGAACGGGTTGAGCACGACTGGCTGCTGAAATTCCATGCCGCCGACAAGGCGATTAACCTCTATCGCTTTAGCCTCGAACCGCAGTACGACTCTGATTACGAAGCCGGGAACCACTACGTTTCGACCTGGCCTGAATCCCACTTCCGTTATTGCCTGGCGCTGAGCCTTTACCATGCGGACGGCACTAAAAATACGCTTTCAAGCGTAGGGGAAAATGCCCCGGTGTTTACCCGAGCGCAAGAGGTCTATGACCTTCTGCAGAAAAACTTCAATTTACGTTTCGACCACCCGAACCACGGCATCAGCCTTGATGATTTTTCAGCGATGCTGGTGCGTATTGGCGTGATAAAACCGGTCTGATTTTCCCCCATCACCGCCGCAGCTCGTGCCAGCGAGAGGCGGCGATCCGCAGCGATCGTAAATATTCCGCGAAAAATACAAAATTAAATATTAACCGTGAGCCCCCAGGGGGTGGATATATCTTGTTTTCGGCCGGACGCAAGGGCAAAAAGTGGAATAATATGAGGAATATTCAAAAACTGACGTTTCTTTGAAAATTTCCTTTATCAATTTGAGCCTTTTTCTTTTAGCATAGCGGCGGTCCTAATCAGTGCGGCAAGCGGTTAACACACGTTATGAAAAACATCTTTCTGGCAATCGTACTTTCTCTTATGGTCATTGGCGCTTTTGCTCACGATCCACAGCCGGGTACCGGGCTTGATACCATCGCCGCCGTACAGGGCAGGTGACAGTTAAGTCACCCGCCTGAGGTTGCTTAACCAGCCCAGCGGGAAGCACGAATAATGCTGCAGAAGTTCAGCGGTTCGAACCCAGGTTCTTTATCCTGAATGACATCGGCCTTCACGTTGCCAAACGTGGTGGCCGGTTTGTTTTTAATCCCGTCGTAAAATGCCTGAATAATCTCTTCTTTAAATGCCGCCGGGCGAGGGTGCTGCTTCACCACCTGCTCGCGCTGTTCGTCGCTGAATTTATCGTAATCAATCCCCAGCACATCCATTTCTACGCCTGCCGTCACCAGCGCAATTTCCGGGGCCATAAATTCCGGGATTCCCGGCGTGGTATGCAGCGCAATCGCCGTCCACACTTTGTCGATATCGGCCTGATTGACGCCGTACTGGCGCATAAAATCCTGCGCGGCAAACGCGCCGTCCACTTCAAAGCGCTTGTCGCAGCTGCAATGTTCGTGGGTCAGCCCCATGTCGTGGAACATGCAGCCGATGTACAGCAGCTCGTGGTCAACCTTCAGTTCACGGCGTTGCCCGGCCAGCGCGGCCCAGTAGTAAACCCGGCTGGAGTGGTGGAACAGCAAATCTGATTCGGTGTCACGCACCAGCTGCGTGGCTTCACGGGCCATTTTTGTGTCCGGAATGGCAATGCCGTTAATTTTTAAGCTCATCTCTTTCTCCTCACGTTGGGGTTGGAGTAGCATAGGCCGCAGTTGAAATGTCTTAAATGATCGTGTTGCGACGATTTAAGACTTATGCCGTACTTCGCGACGTGGAGAAAAGAATGGCGCATCAAATCCTGATCCTGGCGGTGCCCGGCGTACAGCTGCTGGATGTATCAGGTCCGCTGGACGTATTTGCCGAGGCAAATCGCGTGCTGCATCGCGAGGTTTACCAATCCCGCATTATTGCGCTGGAAGCAGCGACGGTTGTGGCTTCTTCCGGCGTCAAAATGCTGGCTGATGATGTGCTTGAAACGGCGGTTAGCGGCCGGGAAACTACATTTTTGGTCGCCGGTGCGCCGGATGCGGCAGACAGAACGCTTAGCGATAAACAGCGCCAGATAATGACCGGACTTTGCGAGCAGAGCCGCCGTTTTGGCTCCGTCTGCACCGGCGCGCTTTTGCTGGCGCAAACAGGATTGTTAAGCGGCAAGAAGGTGACCACCCACTGGTCGGCTTCATCGCTTTTAGCGGCCCGCTATCCAGACACCGATGTTACCGCCGATGCGCTGTACGTCATGGACGGTCCGCTACGCACGGCGGCGGGCGTGACCTCTGGGTTAGACCTCGCCCTGCGGCTGGTGGAGGAGGATCTTGGCCGGGAAGTGGCGCAGGACGTTGCCGCCAGGCTGGTGATGTTCTTTAAGCGGCCAGTGAACCAAAACCACTTTATCCGCGAGCAAAAAACTTCGCTCAGCGGGCGAAGCGCACTGCAGGATCTCCAGCGCTGGACAATCGCCAACATAGCGGAGGTAACCACCGTAAGGCAAATGGCGGCGCATATTCACCTCAGCGTGCGGCATCTAACGCGCCTGTTTCATCACGAACTGCAGGTCACGCCGGGAGACTGGCTGGAAGCGGAGAAGGTGGCGAAGGCAAGACAGCTGCTGGAGTCCGGCAAGCTGCCGGTGAAGGCGATCCCCGCCGCCAGCGGGTTTTCCGGGGTAGATACGCTGCGGCGGGCTTTTGTGCGCCGGATGGGCATCACGCCCGCCGCGTACAAGAGGATTTGTTAGACGCTACACGTTCGGGAACGTAATGCTGTTGCCCGGCGCTTCACGGTGCAGATGGATAAAGTTCAGGTGGCGTTCGTACTGGTCGAGAATGTCGATGATCACCTGTTCTTTGCTGTAATCCATCAGGTCATTGCCCTGGCTGCCCTCCAGCAGGAAGGTTTCCAGCCGGTAATAGGTTGATTTACCGCTGCGGGCGCGGTAGGTAAAGCCCGGCACCGAGTATTTCTGCGGCCAGATCTGGTAGACGAAGTTTTGCTCGTCGCCCATATGTACCCGCAGCTCCAGGTGCCCCAGTTTTTCATCCGGCAGCGGCGGCTCGACGGAAAGCTCGACCTTCGCACCACGCAGCTCCAGCTCCTGAGAAACCTCTTCCATTGCCGGGTAGCAAACGGTGTCCATCATCTTCTGGGTATAGCGCGTGCCGGGGTAGTTCATCAGTCGGGACAGGCGTTTTTTCCAGCCGAGGCGATCCTGTGCGGTCATCATGTACGGCGCGGTATCGCGGCTGGCGCTGACGCGGCGGTAATCCTCTATCTTCAGGGATTTATACAATCCGGCCATCACGAAGAAGATCACGAAGCTGAACGGCAGCCCCATAATCACCGTCATGTTCTGCAGCGCGGAAATACCGTTGGTCATCAGCATCCCCATGGTCAGCAGGCCAATAGCAATGGACCAGAAAATGCGCAGCCAGTTGGGCGCATCGCTGTTGATATCCTTCAGCTTAGAGGTGAAGTTCCCCAGCACCAGCGCGCCGGAGTCCGCCGAAGTGACGTAGAACAGCAGCCCGGTAATCGTCGCTACGGATGCGCTAAAGGTAAAGCCGGGATACTGCGCCAGCAGGCTGTAGAAGCCGCGTTCCGGATGGGCCATCGCTTCCTGAGCAAAGGTGCCGTCGCCGTGAATAATTTCGTAGAGCGCGCTGTTGCCGAACACTGAAAGCCACAGCAGGGTAAAGGTGAACGGAATAATCAGCGTGCCGAGCACAAACTCACGAATGGTGCGGCCACGGGAGATTCGGGCGAGGAACAGGCCGACAAACGGCGACCACGCCACCCACCAGGCCCAGAAGAACAGGGTCCAGTTGTTCATCCATTCCACCGGGCGGTCAAACGCAAAGCTGTTTAACGTCATGCCCATAAAGCGGTTGATGTAATCGCCCACGTTCAGCACCAGCGCGTTGAGCAGGAATTCGGTGTTGCCCATAAACAGCACGAACAGGATTAACCCCAGCGCTAACGCCACGTTCAGCTCGGAAAGGATTCGAATGCCTTTATCGACGCCGGAGGTCACCGAAATAGTGGCGATAACCACTGACAGCACGATCAATGCCGCTTTGGCACCCAGGCTATCCGGGATATCAAACAGCACGTTCAGCCCGTAGTTCAGCTGCACAACGCCAATCCCAAGCGTAGTGGCGATACCGAAAATCGTACCAATCACCGCCGCGATATCCACCGTGTGGCCGATCGGGCCGTTAATTTTCTTGCCGAAAATGGGGTACAGCGCCGAGCGAATCGTCAGCGGCAGGTTATAGCGATAGCTGAAGTAGCCCAGCGCGATGCCCATCAGCGCATACATCGACCAGCCGGTTAGCCCGTAGTGGAACAGCGTCCAGACCATCGCCTGGCGCGCGGCCTCGATGGTTTGCCCGGCACCTTCCGGCGGCTGCATATACTGCGTCACCGGCTCGGCAACGGAGAAGAACATCAGGTCGATGCCTATCCCGGCGGCAAACAGCATAGCCGCCCAGCTCAGTACGCTAAATTCGGGCTTGGATTGTTCCGGCCCGAGCTTGATGGAGCCGAAACGGGAGCAGGCGATAAACACCACAAAAACGATATAGAGCGTGGCGGCGAGCAGGTAATACCAGCCGAAACGGGAAGAGACCCAGTTCAGGGTGTGGCTAATCAGATTTGCGGAGAAATCGCTGTAGAAAATGGTCATCAGGGAAAAGCACAAAATCAGCCCGGCGGACGTGTAGAACACCACCGGGTTGATTTTGTCTTTTTCGCTGGTTTCAGGGGCAGTAACGGGCTTCGTCATCGATTACCTCAGGTTAAGTAACGGTGACTACTCAGATGAGCAGTTAAGTTTTTCTTGTAAGTTGAAGAGAGGGGGATTTTTAACAAATCCGCAATCAATGTTGGGTTTCTATAAAACATAAAACGTTATCATGTTGATTTTTAGCATGTTAATTCCTGTTTTTTGTTTTTGAAATGCGAATAATTCGCGTCTTCCTTACCTTTGCATAACAATTAATACACATTTTATATTGAACGTTCAATCAATAAAAGCTTAAATAGATAACAAGAATTGATGAATGGAGCGGGGGCCATGCCCAAAAAAGGTATGCAGCCGATACGGCGGCGGCAGCTGATTGACGCCACCCTAAGCGCAATAAATGAAGTGGGTATGCATGATGCGACGGTGGCGCAAATCGCCCGCCGGGCCGGGGTATCAACCGGCATCATCAGCCACTACTTCCAGGACAAAAACGGCCTGCTGGAAGCCACCATGCGTGATGTGACGACCCAGCTTCGCGATGCGGTCGTCGGCAGACTTAAGGCATTGCCAGGCGCTTCTGCTGAACGGCGGCTGTGCGCCATCGTTGACGGAAATTTTGACGAGACGCAGACCCACAGTGCGGCGATGAAAGCCTGGCTGGCATTTTGGGCCAGCAGCATGCACCAGCCGATGCTGTATCGCTTACAGCAGGTCAGCAGCCGTCGCCTGCTTTCCACGCTCACCGCCGAGTTCAGACGCGAGCTGCCGAAGCAGGAAGCCAGGCTGGCGGGCTACGGCCTCGCTGCGCTGATAGACGGCCTTTGGCTGCGCGCGGCCTTAAGCGGCAAACCATTTGACCGCAAAGCGGCGAGCGTGCTGACCACGCAATTCATTAATCAGCATCTTGCTGCGGCGAAAACCTAATTTAGCGAGGAGATAATATGTCCCGATTTGGTGAACAACAGCTTTATATCGACGGAGGTTACGTTGCCGCGCAAAGCGGTAAAACCTTCGACACGATCAACCCGGCCAATGGCGAAGTGCTGGCGGTAGTTCAGGCCGCAGGCCGGGAAGACGTCGAGCGCGCCGTTGCAGCCGCGAAGAAAGGGCAGAAGATTTGGGCGGCGAAAACGCCCGTTGAGCGTGCACGCATTTTGCGCCGCGCGGTCGACATTCTGCGCGAGCGTAACGATGAGCTGGCAGAGCTGGAAACGCTCGATACCGGCAAAGCTTTCAGCGAAACCTCCAGCGTGGACATCGTTACCGGTGCAGACGTGCTCGAGTATTACGCTGGGTTGACGACGACGCTGGAAGGCCAGCAGATCCCGCTGCGGGACAGCTCGTTTGTTTACACCCGCCGGGAGCCTTTGGGCGTGGTGGCCGGCATTGGCGCGTGGAATTACCCGATTCAGATTGCGCTTTGGAAGTCCGCCCCCGCGCTGGCGGCAGGTAACGCGATGATCTTCAAACCGAGCGAAGTGACGCCGCTTACCACGCTTAAGCTGGCAGAGATCTACACCGAAGCGGGCGTGCCGGCCGGCGTCTTTAACGTTCTGCCGGGGCTTGGCGCGGAAACTGGCCAACTGCTGACGGAACACCCTGGCATCGCCAAAGTTTCCTTCACCGGCGGCGTAGTCAGCGGCAAGAAGGTGATGGCGAACGCGGCGGGCTCAACGCTGAAGCAGGTCACGATGGAACTGGGCGGCAAGTCTCCGCTGGTTATTTTCGACGACGCGGACCTCAACCGGGCGGCGGACATCGCGATGATGGCCAACTTCTACAGCTCCGGGCAGGTCTGCACCAACGGCACCCGCGTGTTTATTCCCGCCGCGCTGAAAGCCGAATTTGAGCAGAAAATTATTGAACGCGTCGGCCGTGTTCGCGCCGGTGACGTCATGGACCCGCAAACTAACTTTGGCCCGCTGGTCAGCTTCCCGCACCGTGAAAACGTCCTACGCTACATCGAGTCCGGTCGTGAAGAGGGCGCCACGCTGCTATGCGGCGGCGACAAACTGCGCGGCGGAGATTTTGATAATGGCGCCTGGGTTGCCCCCACCGTCTTCACCGACTGCCGCGATGAAATGAAAATCGTCCGTGAAGAAATCTTTGGGCCGGTGATGTCGATCCTCAGCTACGAAACAGAAGAGGAAGTGATTCGCCGCGCCAACGATACGGATTACGGCCTGGCGGCTGGCGTGGTCACCAACGACCTCACTCGGGCGCACCGCGTTATCCATCAGCTTGAAGCCGGGATTTGCTGGATTAACACCTGGGGCGAGTCGGCGGCAGAAATGCCTGTTGGCGGCTACAAGCATTCCGGCATCGGGCGCGAAAACGGCCTGATGACCCTGCAAAGCTATACGCAAGTTAAGTCAATCCAACTGGAGATGGGCACCTGGCAGTCAATCTTTTAATCCCACCTGAGGAGGATGAATGGAATTTGATTACATCATTATTGGAGCTGGTTCCGCAGGTAATGTTTTAGCTGCACGTTTAACGGAAGATCCCGACACCACCGTCCTGCTGCTTGAGGCCGGCGGCCCGGATTACCGCTTTGATTTTCGCACTCAAATGCCTGCAGCGCTGGCATTTCCGCTGCAGGGTAAGCGCTATAACTGGGCGTATGAAACCGACCCGGAGCCGTTTATGAATAACCGCCGCATGGAGTGCGGGCGCGGCAAAGGGCTGGGCGGCTCATCCCTGATTAACGGCATGTGCTACATCCGTGGCAACGCGATGGATCTCGACAACTGGGCGTCGATGCCGGGGCTGGAGAACTGGAGCTATCTGGACTGCCTGCCGTACTACCGTAAAGCGGAAACCCGCGATATCGGGCCGAACGATTACCACGGCGGCGAAGGCCCGGTGTCCGTCACTACGCCTAAGCAGGGTAACAATCCGCTGTTTCACGCGATGATCGAGGCGGGCGTCGAGGCGGGCTATCCGCGTACCGACGATCTGAACGGTTACCAGCAGGAAGGCTTCGGGCCGATGGACCGCACCGTGACGCCAAAAGGCCGCCGCGCCAGCACCGCCCGTGGCTATCTCGATGAGGCAAAGAAGCGTGAAAACCTGACCATCGTGACGCATGCCACCACCGACCGCATCATCTTTGATAATTTGCGCGCGGTTGGCGTGGAATATCTGGTGAACGACAGCCCCGTGCATTCCGTGGCGAAAGCACGTAAAGAAGTTCTGCTGAGCGCAGGCGCGATTGCTTCGCCGCAGATCCTGCAGCGTTCCGGGGTAGGTGATGCCGAATTCCTGGCAAGCCTGGAAATCCCAGTGGTTCACGACTTACCGGGCGTAGGCGAGAACCTTCAGGATCACCTGGAAATGTACCTGCAGTACGAATGCAAAGAGCCGGTGTCGCTTTACCCGGCGCTGCAATGGTACAACCAGCCCAAAATCGGCGCGGAGTGGCTGTTTAACGGCACCGGCGTTGGCGCGAGTAACCAGTTTGAAGCGGGCGGGTTTATCCGCAGCCGCGAAGAGTTCAGATGGCCGAACATTCAGTACCACTTCCTGCCGGTGGCGATTAACTACAACGGCTCGAACGCGCTGAAAGAGCACGGCTTCCAGTGCCACGTGGGGTCTATGCGTTCCCCAAGCCGGGGCCGCGTGAAGCTGAAATCGCGCGATCCGCACGAGCACCCAGGCATTCTGTTCAACTACATGTCTCACGAACAGGACTGGCAGGAGTTCCGCGACGCCATTCGTATTACCCGCGAGATCATGCAGCAGCCTGCGCTGGATAAATACCGTGGGCGCGAAATCAGTCCGGGTCTTGACTGTCAGACGGACGAACAGCTGGATGAGTTTGTGCGTAACCATGCGGAAACCGCGTTCCACCCGTGCGGCAGCTGTAAAATGGGCCACGACGAAATGGCCGTGGTGGACGAGCAGGGCCGGGTTCACGGCCTGCAGGGGCTGCGTGTGGTCGATGCTTCCATCATGCCGCAAATCATCACCGGCAACCTGAACGCCACCACCATTATGATTGGCGAAAAAATTGCCGATGCTATTCGCGGCAAGGCCGCGCTGCCGCGCAGCACCGCCAGCTATTACAAAGCGGAACAGGCACCGGTGAGAAAAGAGCCGGTTCGCAAAATTCAGTAACCATTAAAGGCCAGTAAAACTGGCCTTTCTTTTGCCCGGCGCTTGCCCGATCCCCTTGTGAAGCAGTAAAACTACTGCTCAACAACAAAAAGGAGAATCACCGTGCCGCATATCGAAATCAAATGTTTCCCACGTGACCTTACCGAAGAGCAAAAGCAGGCCGTTGCCAGCGAAATGTGTGACGTGCTGAAAAAGCACTTCGGCTCGAAGGACGAATCGCTGTCCGTGGCGCTAAAGATGATTGAACAGTCGCGCTGGAAAGAAGAAGTCTGGGACACCCAGATCGCGCCCGAGATGGACGCGCTGCTTAAGAAGCCGGGCTACAGTCTGTAAGTGAGATAAAAGGTGACAATGTCACCTTATGCATAGCGGATTATCGTAAAACCTTCGCTTTCATCCGGCGCAACGGAGTAGCGGGTAATCAAATCAAACTGCGCGTCCGTAGCGGCAAAATCGTGAGTTCCGCTGCTGTTGCGGGCGCGCAATCTCTCCCGACAAACGTCATCAGGCACGTCCAGATAGTGCAGGCGGTTATCCACCCCAGCCTGGTCAATCAGCGTTTTCATCCACTGCCGGTTTGCCAGCGTATTGGCTGGGAAATCGAGCACCACCGACAGCCCGCTCCTCAACAGGGAAACGAGATGCGGCGTCAGCGCGTTTTTCAGCTTGCCGGAGCACGCCACGTAGTCCGCCACGCTCTGCATCTGCTCGCCATAAAGCGCGGCAAGCCAGCTGTCTTCACTGACCAGAATGGTGCTGGGCGCTGCCATAAGCTTTGCGCTTAGCGTGGATTTACCGGCGGCGATTTTGCCGCAAAGCAGGTGAAGAGTGGGTTTATCGGGGAAAGTCGACATCAATACCTCAGGGTCAGAAACATGTCTGCACTAATCTCTACCTGCGGGGCGACAGATACAACTGGTAAAAATGGCGGGCCAGGCGTTGACCCGCCCAGGCTTTACTTCAGCTTCGTCCAGTAAGTTCCCGCTTCCTTCACCGTCAGGAACTGCTGGTTCATTTCATCCAGCGTTTGCTGCGGATCCATATCCTCAAACAGCTGAGGGTGGAAGGTTTTGGCAAAGAACTCAACGTCCAGCAGGTGCCACGGCGAGAGATAAAAATTGTGCCATATCGCCAGCGCTTTACCGCTGTGAACCGCGTTCAGGTTGGAAACCACTTTCTGCTGCCCAAGAACTTGCGCGAAACTTTGCTGAGCCTGAGCCGCCGAAACCTCGGAGCCAAGCTGTAGCCTGCCTTTTTGATCCGGCCCGGCGCTGCCGGTCGCAATGTAAATATCCGGGTTAACCGTCAGCAGCGCCTCTGGGGAAATTTTGCCGTAAACGCCGGGGAAGCGGCTCGCGGCAATATTATCCCCTCCAGCAAAGGCCAGCAGATCGGCAAGATTTCCACGCCCGACGGTGGTACAGCAGTCGCTTTTATCCCCTAAATGCAGCTGCAGCATTACCGTGGGCTTAACGGGTTTAGCGTCCGCTAAGCGTTGGGCAATTTTCTCCATATGCTGCCGATAAAAGGCGATAAACTTCTCCGTTTTCGGCTGGTCGTTGAGCGCTTCGCCAAGAATACGCAGGCTCGGGACGGTGTTATTCAGCTGATCGACGCGGAAATCGACATAGATAACCGGGATATGCGCCTGCGTCAGCTGGTTTAGAAAGCTGTCGTGATTGCTCTCTTTTTTGGCGTAGATCGGCAAAATCACCAGGTCCGGATGCAGGGCGATAACTTTTTCGACGCTTATCTGCGAGAAGTTATTGTTGCCGATAATCGGGATATTGCCGATCTCCGGGAAGGCCGCCGTATAGCGGTTCCAGGTCTGCGGGTCCAGACGCTGTAGATCCGCAGGCCAGCCGACTACGCGCTTCGCCGGGTTACCGTCTTCTACCAGCGCAAGGGTGTAGATCATCCGGCTTTCGCCGACGACAAGGCGCCGCGGGTTATCCGGCACCTCAACCTTACGCTGCAGAATATCGGTAATCGTTTTGGCCTGACTGCCGGCGCTGAGCGCCAGCAGGGCCGCCAGTAACAGCGACTTTCTCATCTCAGAAATCCACGCTGGCGGAGAGGTAAACGGTGCGAGGCTCGCCTTCGATAACGCGCAGGTTACCGGCGCTGGATTCATAGTACTCGCGGTCAAACAGGTTTTTGACGTTCAGCTTCAGCTCGGTGTTTTTGCCAACCAGCTTGCTGTCCCAGGCAATGAACGCATCCGCCACGGTGTAAGCCGGCATGGTGAAGCTGTTTTCCGGGTCACCCGCACGGCTGCCAACATAGCGTCCGCCGCCGCCCAGGCGTAATTCACCCGGCAGCCAGGAGAAACGCAGGGTATGGCTGAGGTAGAGGCCGCCCATGGTCGTCGGGGCGTTCACCAGACGGTTGCCGACGTTTACCGGGTTGATATCGTCTTCGACGATCTCGGTTTTGTCGTAGCTGTAGTTCGCCGTCAGGTTCCAGTCCTCGGCAATTTCGCCGTTGAGCTCTAATTCTGCGCCGGTAGAGCGCGCTTTCGGGATGTTGCGCGTAACGCCATTGATAAACACCGACATGTCTTTTTCATCAATGCGGTAGAGCGCCAGGCTGCTGGTAAGGCGTGGTGACATTTGCCATTTCGCGCCCACTTCCCAGGTGGTGCCTTTTTCGGTGGAGGCGACGTTGCCGTTATCGTCGGTCTGTGTCGAGGGCGTAAATGATTTGCTGTAGCTGCCGTACAGCGAAACGTCCGGAATGATTTTGTACACCAGGCCCATTTGCGGCAGAAAGGCATCGCCTCTGTCTTCAAGCGTGGTTTGCGGCTTTACCCAGCCCGAGCTGGAAGTTTGAGTGTAGCGCTGCAGGCGGCCACCCAGCACGGCTATCCACTGGTCGGTCAGATGAATGCTGTCTTTCGCAAACACGGAGCGGCTGTAGAGATTAGTGCGCAGGTTACTGTTGGCGTCGCTGTAGGTGCTGCTGTTGGTTACCGGCGCTTCGCCGTACACCGGGTTATTCATATTGAAGGTTTTTGACACCTTCCCACGGTACGAATACTTTTTGTAGGTTTCGTTTTGCTCGTAGTCCGCGCCCAGCGTGATGTCGTGGGTCATCCCCAGCAGTTCCGGACTGCCGTTAATATCCCATGACGCGTAATCGGTCTGATGGTTAAAGCCGCGGTTGGCGTCCGCGCGGCGGGAGACGATACCGCTGTTTGGATCGACCGCCGTGGCGCGCACTTCGTTGCTGTCGTAGCGGCGCTGCATCCAGGCGTAGTTCAGGTTGGTTTCCCAGGTGTCATCCAGCTTGTACGAGTAATTGGTCGTCAGGCGTTTGTTCTTGCCCCAGGCGTGGTTGGCGTAATCGTCGATGCGGCGATCGTAAGGGATGTTCAGCGGTTTGCCGTTGATAAACGCCGTGCCGCGGTCATAAGGAATGTCGAACTTATATTCCACGTAGCTGATGTTGAAGGAGGCTTTATCGCCGTACCAGCTCAGGGACGGGGCAATCAACGTGTGTTCATCGGTGCCAAAGTTGCGCCAGTAGTCTTCGTGCTGGCGTTCAGCCACCAGGCGGAAGGCGAAACCGTTGCCGAGCGGGCCAGTCACGTCGACCATGCCGGAACCACCGCCGTTACTGCTGCTTGTGCCGCTGACGTGGGTGTTCCAGGTGTACTGCGGTTTCTTGCTGACGAGGTTAATTACGCCGCCGGGGTTCAGGATGCCGTAGAGCAGGGAGGCCGAGCCTTTCAACACTTCAACATGATCGATGCTGGAGTCCATCGCCAGGCCCTGATTGCTGCGCACGCCGTCGATAAACACCGAGCCGTCGCTGTTCGAACCAAACCCGCGTTTGACAAAGCCGTCCTCGATGCCGCCGAGGGTATTACTCTGCGCGACGCCGCTGACGAACTTCATCGCGTCGTTGACCGAAGTGACCGCGTAATCGTCAATCACCTGAGGTGTGACAACGCTAACGGACTGCGGAATTTCGCTGCGCGGCGTTTTGCTGCGCGAGGCGATGGCAGAGTCATCCTGGGTATAGCTGGTTGACGAGCCGTCCGGGTTAGCGTTGGCCACGACCGTCAGCGTGTCTTCTTTGGGCTTATCGGCCGCAAAAGCCGGGGCACCCACGATGAAGGTTGAAATGATTAATAATTTTGAATTAAGAAGCGCCTGGCGAACGAAAGTAGAACCAAATGAAATGCGAGTCATGTTGTTTATTGTCTGTGCTGAAGCGATTTTATAATGGGAATTAAGATGATAATGACAATAATTAGCATTTACAATATTAACTCTGCTTACATAATTACTGGTTTTTTATCCAAAATCCTGATGATTTAGCGGGGAATAAGCAGGAAAAGAGGGGATCGCGGGACGAGCGTCCCGCGTGAATGCGAAGGGGGTTATCCGACTTCCGGCAGCAGGCCAACGGCAATCAGACCCTGAATCACGATAACCGCGATACCGCAGGCGAAGACCAGCGCGAGCAGGGGTTTGCCGCCCGCAACTCGCCAGGCTGCATCGACGTGCTGCTTACGGCTCTGCCACACCAGCATGGAAGGCACCAGCAGGGCAAGCACCGCCAGCGCAACGCCCGCATAGCCCAGCGCCATCACAAAGCCCTGCGGGTAAAACAGCGCAAAGACCAGCGGCGGCAGGAAGGTCATCAGCCCGGTTTGCAGGCGGCCAGAAGCCTTGCGGTTGCGGGCAAAGAGGTCACCCAGGTAGTCGAACAGCCCCAGGGAAACACCAAGGAACGACGTGGCTAGCGCGAAATCGGCAAACAGATGCACCGCCAGCTCCACGTGCGGGGTGGCCACAACCTGACGAACAACCTGCAGGAATCCGTTAAGTCCCGAGTGTTCGGCCATCAGCCCGGTAAAGGTAGCGGAGTCAATCGCGCCGAGGGTGGCGAGCTGCCAGAAGATATAGGCCACCAGCGGAATGGCGCTGCCGACGATAAACACCCAGCGCAGCTTACGAATATTGCCGTTCATGTAGCTAACGATGCTCGGCACGCTGCCGTGGAAGCCAAAAGAGGTGAAAATTACCGGAATAGCGGAGAGCGCCAGCCCTTTTTCAATCGGCATCGTCAGCAGGTTGGTATGATGAATATGCGGCATCATCAGCGCCAGCATCACCACCAGTAAAATGATTTTGGCGCTAAACAACACGCGGTTAAACATGTCCACCATGTGAGTGCCGACGCAGACAATCCCGCCCGCGACCAGGGTAAACATTAATACGCCGGAGGTGGCTGAAATTGAGGTCGAAAGCCATTGACTCAGGCTTGCGGCCAGCAGTTCACCCGCCCCGCTGATGTAGGCCGCCGTAAGAGCGTACATCAGGAACAGCATGCTAAAACCGGTTAACCACTGCCCGGGGCGACCAAGATAGCGCCGGGCGAGGGTGCCAAGGCCGGTGTCCGCAGAGACGTGCTGATAAACTTCAACCAGCAGCAGCGCGGTATAACACATCAATGCCCAAAGGCCGACGAGCATCAGCAGCGTGACGCCAAAACCTACCCCCGCCGAAGCCAGCGGCATCGCCAGCATTCCTGCGCCAATTGTGGTTCCCGCCACGATGAAAACACTGCCAAGAGTCCTGTTCTTCACGCTTCCCTCTGAATTTACGAAGAGCTGTATGCAATTATTCCGCGCAGGGTAAGGGAAAATCTCAGGTGCGTCAAATGAGGATTACGGTGTGTGTATCGTTATGTTTACAATCCAAATGGAGTTTAAGTGACGTTGTCACGTAATAAAATTAAACCAATGAGCGCTTGCCATGCCGGGGAGAATTAAGGCTTTATTAATATAAATAGTAATAATAACTAATCTCTTTCTCATGGAGAGCATCAATCAATGAAAGCAAATTTTGTCCTGACAGGGTTACTGCTCGCTTCGGCAGGCTGCGGTGCAACAACGTATCCCATCACGGTTACCGACATGGATAACCAGCGCATTACTATCGAAAAAGAACCGCAGCACGTCATTTTGCAGGACGGACGCGACATTCTTTCCCTCGCACTGCTCGACCGCGAAGATCCGTTCAAGCGCGTCGTGGCCTGGAATAACCTGCCGAAAAAGCAGGATACCCAAACCTGGGACGTACTGAAGCGCAAATGGCCAGAGGCCACGAAGATTATTGATATGGGCTTTAGCGATCAGGGCGAGGTTAACCTTGAGAGCGTGCTGGCCCAGCAGCCGGACATCATGATTGCGCAACTGCGAGCCAAGCCCGCGCTGGAGCAAACCGGCGTCATTAAGTCACTTAAGAAACTGAATATTCCCGTAGTGTTTGTTGATTATGAGCTGCACCCGGTGGAAAACACCGCGAACAGCGTGAAGCTGCTCGGCACCGTGCTTAATCAGGAAAAACGAGCGAAAGAGTACACCGATTATTATCAGCAGCACCTGACCCATATCCAGCAGGTTACCGCCGACGTTAAAAATAAACCGACCGTATTTATTGAGCCGATTGCCGGCAACACCGAAAACTGCTGTTTCACCCACGGGCATAACGGTTGGGGGGCGCTGGTCGAAGCCGTAGGCGGGAAGAATATTGGCTCTACGCTGCTGCCGGGCAGCGCAGGGTTTGTGTCGATGGAGCAGATAATCGCCATGAAGCCTGACGTCTATATTATGTCTGGCTCCAAACGCCCGAACCCAAGCGTACTGCCGTTTGGCTATGGCGGCACGCCGCAGGAAGTGAATGCGACCTTTGATAAGCTGCTGGCTCGTACCACGTTCCAGAGCATTGAGCCGGTAAAAGAGGGCAAAGTGTATGGCGTTTACCACCACTTCTATAATCACCCGTATAACATCATCGGGATGGAGATTTTAGCCAAAGACCTGTATCCGCAAAAATTGCAGGATCTTGACCCTACGGCGGATTACCACCAGATAATTACGCAGTTTACGCAGATTCCTGACGATCCGATTCTGTTGAGCTATTCGTATAAGAAACCGTGATTTCAAGAACCGCAGGCATCCCTCCGCCGCTTTCCGTGCTTTGTGGACTTCATTAAAGCGCGGAATCAAAAGTAAAAAACCCGCCAAAAGGCGGGTTTGAAAGGCTTTCACGATGACTTCGTTAAATAGACGTCCGGCGGTAATCGCGGTATTCCGGCTGCCAGAAGTTCTCATCAATCGCCTGCTTCAGGGCTTCGGCAGACGTCACCACCGCCACGCCTTGCTGCTGGGCAATTTTCGCCACCGCAAAAGCGATCGCACGGGACACTTTCTGGATATCCTTCAGCTCAGGCAGCACCATGCCTTCACCGTCGTTCAGCAGCGGAGAGTGCTGCGCCAGGGACTCGCTGGCCGCCATCAGCATTTCGTCGGTAATGCGTGACGCACCGGAGGCAATCACCCCCAGGCCAATGCCCGGGAAGATGTAGGCGTTGTTACACTGGGCGATAGGATAGGTTTTGTCTTTCCAGCTCACCGGCGCAAACGGGCTGCCGGTGGCCACCAGCGCGGCGCCGTCGGTCCAGGTGATGATATCCTGCGGAGTTGCTTCCACGCGGGAGGTTGGGTTGGACAGCGGCATCACGATTGGGCGGGCACAGTGCTTGTGCATTTCGCGGATGATCTCTTCGGTGAACAGGCCGGTCTGGCCAGAAACGCCGATAAGAATATTTGGCTTCGCGTTACGCACCACGTCCAGCAGCGAAATCGCTTCGTTTTCCAGATCCCACGCAGACAGGCTTTCGCGACTCTGCACCAGTTTAGTCTGGAAGGAGAGCAGGTTAGGCATGTTGTCGGTCAGCAGGCCGAAGCGGTCGACCATGAACACGTTGCTGCGGGCGGCTTCTTCGCTCAGCCCTTCGCGCTGCATCTGAGCGATGATTTGCTCGGCGATGCCACAGCCTGCAGAGCCTGCGCCCAGGAAGACGATTTTCTGCTGGTTGAGCTGGCTGCCTGCCGCACGGCTGGCGGCGATCAGCGTGCCGACGGTTACCGCCGCGGTGCCCTGAATGTCGTCGTTAAACGAACAGATTTCGTCCCGGTAACGGGTCAGCAGCGGCATGGCGTTTTTCTGCGCGAAGTCTTCGAACTGCAGCAGCACGTCCGGCCAGCGGTGGCGCACGGCCTGAATAAATTCATCCACGAATTCGTAGTAGTCGTCGCCGGTAATACGCGGGTGGCGAGAGCCCATATACAGCGGGTCATTCAGCAGTTGCTGATTATTGGTCCCTACGTCCAGCACCACCGGCAGGGTGTAAGCCGGGCTGATGCCGCCACAGGCGGTGTAGAGCGAAAGCTTACCGATCGGAATGCCCATGCCGCCGATGCCCTGGTCGCCGAGGCCGAGAATACGCTCGCCGTCGGTCACCACGATCACTTTAATGTTGTGGTTAGGCACGTTCTGCAGGATATCGTCCATGTGGTGACGATTTTCATAGTTGATGAACACGCCACGGGAACGACGATAAATTTCGGAGAAGCGTTCGCAGGCCGCGCCGACGGTCGGGGTGTAAATCACCGGCATCATCTCTTCCAGATGATTTTCGACCAGGCGGTAGAACAGCGTTTCGTTGGTGTCCTGAATGTTGCGCAGGTAGATGTGCTTGTCGATTTCGGTTTTGAAGCCCTGGTATTGGATCCAGGCGCGTTCCGCTTGTTCTTCGATGGTTTCAACCACTTCCGGCAGCAGGCCAAGCAGGTTGAAGTTACGGCGCTCTTCGATGCTGAAAGCGCTGCCTTTGTTCAGCAGGGGGAATTCAAGTAAAACGGGTCCGGCGTAAGGGATGTAAAGCGAACGATGTTTTTTAGGTTTGATGTCCATGTGCATACTCTTTTTTCGACGTAACGTCTTGCCAATAAGGCTCATTCGGTGAGTTGTCGCGCGATATTATGGCACAGCGGTTTGGCATCTGACACAGTCAGACTAAGAACTTTGGTTACACAAGTCCCCCAAATCATCAGTAATTTTGTTTCAGCGTGTTCTCTGAGTGTGCTTAAATAGCTAAACCAGTTTAGCAAAATTTAGCTTGAGAATGGAGATACCATGAGCGTACAGGTTTGGGTTCTTGGAGACGCGGTTGTCGACCTGCTTCCGGACGGCAACGGCCGACTATTGCAATGCCCGGGTGGCGCGCCGGCCAACGTCGCCGTAGGCATTGCTCGCCTCGGCGGCAGCAGCGGATTTATCGGCCGCGTAGGGGACGATCCCTTTGGTCGCTTTATGCGGCAAACCCTTAAAGACGAAAACGTAAACATCGATTTTATGCGTCTGGATGCAGACCATAGAACCTCCACCGTGGTGGTCGATCTTGACGAGCACGGCGAACGAACGTTCACCTTTATGGTTCGTCCCGGCGCGGATTTATTCCTTGAATCGGGCGATATCCCGTCCTTCAGGCACCACCAGTGGCTGCACGTCTGCTCGATAGCCCTTAGCGCAGAGCCCAGCCGAAGCACCACGTTTTCAGCGATGGAGCAGATTAAAAAAGCCGGCGGCCAGGTGAGCTTTGACCCCAATATCCGCCCCGATCTGTGGCACAACGCCGCCGAGCTTCAGGCATGCCTGATCAGAGCCTTGCTGCTGGCCGATGTCGTGAAGCTTTCCGTCGAAGAGCTTATTTTTATCAGCGGCAAAGCTGACCTTCGGGAAGGTATTACCGAGCTGGCCGGTCGCTATCAGATGAGCCTCCTGCTGGTGACGCAGGGCAAGGATGGCGTGCTGGTCTACTACCGGGGGGAAATCTATCACTTTGACGCCAGGCCCGTAGTTTGCGTGGACACCACCGGCGCGGGTGATGCCTTCGTCGCCGGGCTGCTCAGCGGCCTGGCGGCTCAGGGATTACCCGAAAGCGAACGGCAGCTGGCCGAGATTGTCGCTCAGGCGCAGCTTTGCGGCGCGCTGGCGACGACGGCGAAAGGCGCGATGACCGCCTTACCGCGTCGCGAGGAAGTCGAGCAGTCGCTGTAGCCGGGTAAAATATATTCTGATTGTCGTGCCTGTCACATTTACTAAATCGGTTTAGCCAAATTCATTGCTTTCAGCATTCAGGCCTGGTTACCCTTTTTTGACTAAACCGGTTTAGCAAAATAACTGACATTAGCCTCTCAGGGACACGACGAACATGTATCAGAAAAGCAAACTGGCGGTGATGATAGCGCTGCTGGTCGGCACGGCCTCCGTACAGGCCGCCACGGATTTAAGCAGCATCGAATCACGCCTTGCGGCGATGGAACAGCGATTACAGGATGCGGAAAGCCGCGCACAGGCGGCCGAGAAACGCGCAACCGTGGCTGAAAACAAAGCTCAACAGCTCGCTTCCCAACAGCAACAAACTCAGGCGACGACCAAAGAAGTTGCTGAACGCACCGCCAGGCTGGAATCTAAAGCGGATAAACAAAATGGCTTTGAGTTCCACGGGTACGCGCGTTCAGGCCTGCTAATGAACGATTCTGCTTCCAGCAGCAAAAGCGGCCCTTATTTAACCCCCGCAGGGGAAACCGGCGGCGCGGTAGGGCGCCTGGGTAACGAAGCGGATACCTACGTTGAGCTAAATCTGGAGCATCGCCAGACGCTCGACAACGGCACAACCACCCGCTTTAAGGCCATGCTGGCTGACGGGCAAAAAACCTATAACGACTGGTCGGCAGACTCAAGCGACCTGAACATTCGCCAGGCTTTTGCCGAGCTGGGCAATCTGCCCGGTTTCGACGGCCCGCTTAAAGGCAGTACCTGGTGGGCAGGTAAGCGCTTTGACCGGGACAACTTCGACATTCACTGGCTCGACTCGGACGTGGTGTTCCTCGCGGGTACCGGCGGCGGCGTGTATGACGTGAAATGGAATGACGGCCTGCGCAGTAACTTTGCGGTCTATGGCCGTAACTTCGGCAACCTCGAGGACACCGGCAACACCGTCCAGAACTATATGCTGACCATGAATCACTTTGCCGGGCCGTTCCAGCTGATGGTGACGGGGCTGCGGGCGAAAGACAACGACGACCGCAAAGATGCAAACGGCGATCTGATTCAAAAAGAAGCGGCGAATACCGGCGTGCATACCCTGGTGGGGCTGCATAATGACAGTTTCTACGGCCTGCGCGAAGGTAGCGCCAAAACCGCGCTGCTTTACGGCCACGGCCTTGGGGCAGAGGTAAAGGGCATTGGCTCAGACGGCGCGCTGCTGTCGGAGGCAAATACCTGGCGCTTTGCGAGCTTTGGCGTGACGCCTATTGGCGGCGGCTGGCATATTGCCCCGGCATTGCTGGCACAAAGCAGTAAAGATCGCTACGTGAAGGGCGACAGCTATCAGTGGGCGACGGTCAACGCGCGGCTTATTAAAGAGGTGACGCAAAACTTTGCCCTGGCCTTCGAGGGCAGCTATCAGTACATGGATCTTAAACCTGAAGGTTACAAAGACCGCAACGCGGTCAACGGCAGCTTCTACAAGCTTACTTTCGCCCCAACGCTGAAGGCCGGCAGCATCGGCGACTTCTTCAGCCGCCCGGAACTGCGCCTGTTTGCCACCTGGATGGACTGGAGCAGCAAGCTGGACAAATACGCCGGCAATGACGCCTTCGGCAGCAGCGGCTTTAACGCCGGCGGAGAATGGAACTTTGGCGTTCAGATGGAAACCTGGTTTTAACGAACTTGCCTCCCGCCGCGGCGGGAGAGCCACGAAATAACAATAAAGCGTTTAGAGGTGTCTATGGATTTCAATCACATTGCCCGCGAGCTGATTCCGCTGCTGGGCGGTAAAGAAAACATCGCCAGTGCGGCACACTGCGCCACACGGCTGCGGCTGGTGCTGGTTGACGATGCGCTCGCAGACCAGCAGGCGATCGGCAAAATTGACGGGGTGAAGGGGTGTTTTCGCAACGCAGGGCAGATGCAGGTCATCTTCGGCACCGGCGTGGTCAACAAGGTGTATGCCGCGTTTATTCAGGCCGCAGGGATCGTGGAGTCCAGCAAGTCTGAGGCGGCAAATCTGGCGGCGAAAAAGCTGAACCTGTTCCAGCGCATAGCGCGTTTGCTGTCGAACATTTTTGTTCCCATCATCCCGGCCATTGTAGCCTCTGGTTTGCTGATGGGGCTGCTGGGGATGGTGAAAACCTACGGCTGGGTTAGCCCGGACAACGCGCTCTATATCATGCTGGATATGTGTAGCTCCGCCGCGTTTATTATCCTGCCTATTCTGATTGGTTTTACGGCCGCCCGCGAGTTCGGCGGCAACCCTTATCTGGGCGCGACGCTGGGCGGGATTTTAACGCACCCGGCGTTAACCAACGCCTGGGGCGTGGCCGCCGGGTTCCACACCATGAACTTCTTCGGGCTGGAAGTGGCGATGATTGGCTACCAGGGCACGGTCTTCCCGGTGCTGCTGGCGGTGTGGTTTATGAGTATTGTTGAAAAACAGCTCCGCCGCGTTATTCCCGATGCGTTAGACCTGATCCTGACCCCGTTCCTCACCGTCATTATTTCCGGTTTTATTGCGCTGCTGATCATCGGCCCGGCCGGACGGGCGCTGGGTGACGGCATCTCGCTGGTACTCAGCACGCTCATTGCTCATGCGGGCTGGCTCGCCGGTTTGCTCTTTGGCGGGCTGTATTCGGTGATTGTGATAACGGGCATCCACCATAGCTTCCACGCCATTGAGGCCGGGCTGCTGGGCAACCCGGCTATTGGCGTCAACTTCCTGCTGCCAATCTGGGCGATGGCCAACGTCGCGCAGGGCGGTGCCTGCCTGGCGGTATGGTTTAAAACCCGGGACGCGAAAATCAAGGCCATCACGCTGCCCTCGGCGTTTTCGGCCATGTTAGGCATTACCGAGGCGGCCATCTTCGGCATCAACCTTCGCTTTGTTAAACCCTTTATTGCAGCGCTTATCGGTGGCGCCGCGGGCGGGGCCTGGGTGGTCTCCGTGCATGTCTACATGACGGCTGTGGGCTTAACCGCGCTGCCGGGCATGGCCATCGTGCAGGCCAGTTCGCTGGTGAACTACATTATCGGCATGGTTATCGCCTTTGGCGTGGCGTTTGCTCTCTCGCTGCTGCTGAAATACAAAGCGGAGTCTGAATAATGACGTTAGCTTCCCGCCTGCCCGCCATCTTACAGGCGGTAATGAAAGGCCAGCCAAAGGCCCTGCAGGATACCCACTACCCGCAGTGGCACCACGCCCCGGTGACGGGGTTAATGAACGATCCCAACGGATTCACTTGGTTTGCCGGGCGCTGGCACCTGTTTTATCAGTGGAACCCGCTGGCAGCAGATCATAAGTACAAGTGCTGGGGCCACTGGAGTTCGGCAGATTTAGTGCAGTGGCGGCACGAGCCGCTGGCGCTGATGCCGGATGAAGATTACGACCGCAACGGCTGCTACTCAGGCAGCGCCGTTGATAACGCAGGCAGGCTGACGCTGTGCTACACCGGCAACGTTAAGTTTGACGACGGCAGCCGCACGGCCTGGCAGTGCCTCGCCGTAGAAAACAGCGACGGCGGTTTTGACAAAGTGGGCCCGGTTTTGCCGCTGCCTGCGGGCTACAGCGGCCACGTGCGTGACCCGAAGGTCTGGCAGCACGAAGGCGTCTGGTACATGGTGCTGGGCGCTCAGGATCTGCACAAGCAAGGCAAGGTTTTGCTGTTTTCCTCTGCCAACCTGCATGACTGGGAGAGCAGGGGGGAAATCGCCGGTCACGGCGTCAACGGGCTTACGGATGCAGGCTATATGTGGGAATGCCCCGATCTTTTCCCGCTGGACGGTAAACACCTGCTGCTGTGCTGCCCACAGGGGCTTGCCCGCCGGGCTGAACGTTTTCTTAACGTTTACCCGGCGGCATATCTGGTCGGCGACTTTGATTACGCTTCGGCCAAATTTAACCACGGCGAGCTGAACGAGCTGGACGCCGGCTTTGAGTTTTACGCCCCGCAAACGGCGCTGGCTCCGGACGGACGGCGTTTGCTTGTTGGCTGGATGGGCGTACCGGATGGGGAAGAGATGCTGCAGCCAACGCGGGAGCATGGCTGGATCCACCAGATGACCTGCCTGCGGGAGCTGACGCTTAAAAACGGCAAGCTTTATCAACAGCCGATTGCGGAACTGGCTCAGCTTCGCGAAGCAGAACAGCGCTGGCAGGGCGAAGCCAGCCTGGCACCGGGGCTGGAGGCAAAACGTCTTGAGCTACAGATAGAGCTGAGCGGCGAGCTGGGCATCCATTTTGGCGGCGGCCTGACGCTAGAAGTTACCGGGCAGGGCATTACGCTTCAGCGTCCGGGCCTGGCGACGGGTGAGCCACTATACCGCTACTGGCACGGCAAGGTTTCTTCCCTGCAGATCCTCTGCGACAGCTCGAGCGTAGAGATTTTTATCAATCACGGGGAAGGCGTGATGAGCAGCCGCTATTTTCCACAATCTTCAGAGCGGCTCTCTTTCAACGGTGAGTCGGAGGTCACGTTGCGCTACTGGTCGCTGCGTTCCTGCATGATAGAATGAGGGTTTGGACTAACTGCCACGGTTGCGCTGTGAAAAAAACCAAACGCGTCACGATTAAAGATATTGCCGAACTGGCGGGCGTTTCAAAGGCGACCGCCAGCCTGGTGCTCAATGGACGAGGCAAAGAGCTGAGGGTGGCGCAGGCTACCCGCGAGCGCATCATGACGATTGCGCAACAGCAGCACTACCAGCCGAGCATTCACGCGCGTTCGCTGCGCGACGATCGCAGCCACACCATTGGTCTCGTGGTGCCGGAGATAACCAACTACGGCTTCGCCGTTTTCTCCCACGAGCTGGAAATGCTCTGCCGCGAGGCGGGCGTTCAGCTGCTTATCTCCTGCACGGATGAAAACCCGGGGCAGGAAAACATGGTGGTCAGCAATATGATTGCGCGCCAGGTAGACGGCCTGATTGTTGCTTCGAGCATGCTGAGTGCGGTGGATTACCACAAGCTGAGCGAACAGCTGCCGGTGGTTCTGTTCGACAGGCACATGAACGACACCACGCTGCCTCTGGTTATCACCGATTCTGTGCAACCTACCGCCGAACTGATTGAGCCTATTGCCCGCCAACATGCGGATGAATTTTACTTTCTGGGCGGGCAGTCAAGATTATCGCCAACGAGGGATCGCCTGGAAGGATTCACTCAGGGACTTACCCGCGCAGGCGTTGCGTTGCGCCCGGAGTGGATTATTCACGGCAGCTACCATCCGAGTGCCGGCTATGAGTCTTTTGCCGCACTTTGCGCGCAGCTTGGCCGCCCGCCAAAGGCGCTGTTCACCGCCGCCTGCGGCCTGCTTGAAGGCGTGCTGCGCTACATGAGCCAGCACAACCTGCTGGAAAGCGATATCCATCTGGCAAGCTTTGACGATCACTATCTCTACGACTCGCTGTCGGTGCGAATCGACACCATCCAGCAGGATAACCGCCAGCTGGCTTTTCATTGCTATGAGCTGATTAGCAACCTGATTGACGGGCAGTCGCCGGAGCCTTTGCAGCGCTATCTTCCGGCCAAAATAGTGCGCCGACACCCATAAACCACGCGGTTCATCGTCCACCAGCGCTACTGGCCATTCGGGAACCATAAGCCAAACCGGGTTACGCCAGCCTGACTTTCAACCCGGCAGCGGCCCTGATGCAGCTGCATGATGGAGTTAACGATGGATAACCCAAGCCCGCTGGAGTGCGCCGAGTCGTTACGGGAAGGGTCCGCGCGGTAAAAACGATCGAAAATCCTTTCCTGATGCGCAGGGGAAATCGTCTCGCCTCGGTTAATCACCTCGATAGACATGCCTTTATCTGCTGGCTTCGCCTCAATGAGAATCTCGCTACCAGGCTGTGCAAAGCGCACCGCGTTAGAAAGCAGGTTCGCCAGAGCGCGGCGCAGCAGCAGGGCATCGGCATATACCGTTCCGCTGGCGCGAATTTGAATCGTTACGTCACGGTCGGCGGCCAGGTCCTCAAAATACTCACCGATACGATGGACCTCTTCGGCAACCTCAATATGAAGCCGCTGGATCTCCTGGTCAGGCTGCTCCGCCTGGGCCAGAAACAGCATGTTGTCGATCATCCGCGACATGCGCTGCAGCTCTTCAAAATTCGAGCCCAGCAGCCGCTGGTAATAAGCGTTGTCCCTCGCGGTGCCCAGGCCGACTTCCGTCTGGCCGAGCAGGGTGGTTATCGGCGTGCGCAGGTCATGGGCCATATCGGCGCTGACCTGTTTTAACTGCTGGAACCCGCGTTCCAGGCGTTCGAGCATGGCATTAATCTGGTCGATCAGCGTATCAAGTTCGGTCGGAACATCCTGCTTATCAAGCCGTGAAGAGAGCGTTTTGGTGCCGATTTTTGCCGTGCGGTCGGCCAGCCTGCGCAAAGGGGAAATGCCACGACGGGCAAAAATCACCGCCAGCACAACGGAGATTGCCGCCATCATCGAGGCAAAGAGAATAATCTTGTTGCGGTACTCTTCCAGGATATGAGTTCTGTCGCTCAGTACGCGCGCCGAGATAATCTCCAGCGGTGGTAAATCGTTGGCAGAAGGGCTAATCGCGGCCATATACACCATCGGCGTGCCGTCCGCGTTATTGGCGTGATGCACGGCCTCAAGCGTCAGCCGCTGGTTGGCAGCAACTGCCGTAACGCCGGGAATCGCGCGCTGCATGGGGTTCACTTCCAGCAGCGTAGCGCCGCCCACATAGCGGATCACCAGCAGGGATTCAGTATTGCCCAGCATATTGGCAAACAAATGGGGCTTTTCGCGGATCAGCTGCCGCGCGTCAAGATCCCTCAGCAGCGTGCTGATCTGGTCCACGCGGGAAACCAGCGCGGCATCGTCGCGTATCGACAGCTGCTGGCGGAGGGCGTAATAAAGCGCGCTGCCCATCACGGTAAAAGCAACCAACGAGAACGCCGCCAGCAGGACGGCCAGGCGAAAGGTCAGCGAGACGCGCTTCATGACTCTTGCTCGCAGCGGTAGCCCACGCCATGCACGGTATGAATCAGCCGCACAGGAAAGGGATCGTCCACTTTTTGCCGCAGCCTGCGCACCGCGACGTCCACAACGTTGGTGTCGCTATCGAAGTTCATATCCCAGACGCGGGAAGCCAGAAACGTTCTCGACAAAACCTGCCCCGGATGCTGCAGAAAGCACACCAGCAGCTTGAACTCTTTGTTGGTCAAGGTGATGCGTTTCCCTTCTCGCTCACAGCGGAACTTCGCAACGTCCACCATCAGATCCGCCAGCGACAGCACTTCTTCGGCTTCGGCCAGCGGCTGACCACGGCGTAAAATAATGCGGATCCTTGCCAGCAGTTCGGCAAAGGAGAAAGGTTTCACCAGGTACTCATCGGCGCCCAGCCCAAGCCCGCGTAAACGGTCTTCGAGCGTGCCGCGCGCGCTCAGAAACAGCACCGGCGTCTGGCTGTGGGCGCGTAAACGCTCCATCACCGTCCAGCCGTTCATTTCCGGCAGCATAACGTCCAGCAGAATCAGGTCATAACTTTCTTCCCGCGCCAGATGCAGGCCGTCGATGCCGTTGGCCGCCCAGTCCGCGGTATAGCCCGCTTCGTTCAGCCCGCTGACCAGGTAGGAGGCGGTTTTGGCTTCGTCTTCAATGATGAGGATTTTCAAACGGCGGGATCCTGTTAAAAGGAGAGAAAAGGGCGTGCAGGGCGCCCCAGTCTCGTCAGTATAAGATGCGTGAACCTTAGTATCCAGGCACGTGTGCGGCTTTCATGATCAGGTTAGCGACCGCTTCTGGCTGAGAAATCAGCGACACGTGGCTGGACTTCAGCTCAATGGTCTGAGCGTGCATGCGCTTCGCCATGAAACGCTCCAAATCCGGGTTAATGGTGCGGTCTTCGGTAGACACCGCATACCAGGTTGGTTTGTTGTGCCAGGCGGCAACCGTGGTTTTTGCCGTGGTGATGGCTTTACCGATCGGCTGCTGTACTGCGTAATACGCTTCGGCTTCTTTCACCGGCAGGTCACCGGCGAAATCATGCACAAACGCAGACTCGCTCAGCGCGCCGTAGCCTTCATCGCTCCACTTCAGGCCAGCAGAAGCCGGAGCCGCAGGGTATTTTTTGGTGAGCGCCGGGTAGTCTTCACCTGCTTCTGGCGCGCGGGCGGCGATATACACCAGGCCTTTAACTTCAGGCTCATCGCCAGCCTGGCTGATGACCATGCCGCCGTAAGAGTGTGCCACCAGAATAACCGGGCCGTCTTGCTGCGCCAGCGTGCGTTTCACTGCGGCAACATCGTTATCCAGAGAGGTAGTTGGGTTCTGTACCGCAGTCACGTGCAGGCCTTTGGCCTGCAGCAGCGGGATAACTTTGCCCCAGCTAGAGCCATCGGCAAACAGGCCGTGCACCAGCACGATATTCTTCACTTCCTGGGGGGCTGGCGTGGTGTCGGCATGAGCGACGGAGCTGCCCAGCACGGCAAGCACGAGAGAGGCGATAGCAGAGAGATGGCGTAATTTCATGGTGTATCCTCAGGATTCAACAAAGGGGGTCACGGCTAATTTAGCGAGCGGAGGCCAACAAAGTGCTGACCTGGAAATGACAAAAAAATGACAAACGGAAAGCCAGGGCTATCAGCCACCACGGGATTTGTTTTCACGGGTGACCATCACGGCGAGCAGCCCGGCCAGCGCAAAAGCGGCGGCAACATAGGGAATGGGGCGAGGCCCGGTCAGGTTTATCAGCAGGCCGCCTGTCAAAGAGCCCAGCCCGATGGCTGCGTTAAAGACCGAGACGTTGACCGAGGTCGCGGCATCGGCGCCGCCTTCCAGGCGAGAAGCTTCTTTAAACACCAGGGTTTGCAACAGTACCGGCAGTGCGCCGTAGGCCGCGCCCCACAGCGCAATGGTGATGAAGATGGCCGTATGGCTGACGGCTGCCGCATTAAGACCGGCAAGACTGGCGGTGAACAGCGCAGCAACAATTCCCAGACTTGTGCGTGGCGCACGGGCGGCAAATGGCCCGACGGCGAAGTTGGTGATAACGCCTGCTGCGCCATAAACCAGCAGCAGCATGCTGATTTGCCCGCCGCTCTGGCCGGCCATTTGCTCAAGGAACGGCGTAATGTAGGTGTAGGCCAGGAAGTTAGCGGTGACCACCAGCGCGGTGATGCCGAAAATACCCAGTAAGGCGCCACTTTTAAACACCGCGGAAATAGCCCCGCGTTTGGCAGATTTGGCGATCCTCACCGCAGGAACTGACCAGGCGATAAGCGTGAAAACCACCAGGCACAAGATACACAGCGCGGCGAACACGGAACGCCAGCCGTAGAAATCACCCAGCATGGTGCCCGCAGGCACGCCCAGCACCGTTGCCAGAGAAACACCGCCAAAAACAACCGACGTTGCCCGCACGGCATTGCGTGAAGCCACCAGATGCACGGCGGTGACCACGGCGGTTGACCAAAATACGCCGATAGCCGCAGCCACCAGAATACGGCCAATGAATACCACAAAGTAATCCGTTGCCAGCCAGGTAATCAGGTTCCCGGCAAAGCAGGCGGCCAGCAGGCCAGCCATCAGCGTTTTGCGGTTAATGTGCCCCAGCAGCCCGGTGAGCGGGGCGGCGGTGAGGGCCACCATAAAAGCAAAAATGGTGACCAGATAACCGGCCACGCCCAGAGAAACGTTGAGTCCGGCGGCCATGCCCGGCAGTACGCCAACCGGCATCAGCTCGGTGCTGACAAAGGTGAAACAGCCGAGGCTGAGCGCGAGCACCGCCGCGATACTGCGGGCCCGGGACACATGCGCGCCATGCGGCGCAGCAATATTTGTACTGCTTGATTGCATAAAACCATCCTGAAAAGGTGAACAGATCGAAATGACGAGCAAATTGTGGCGTCGCGAAGGGCAGAATGCGATAGCATGAAAGGCATAAGACTTATGACCCGGAGTCACCAATGAGAGCATTAAGTTCGCAGTTGCTGGAAGGCGTGGACGTGATGGCGGCGGTTGTCGATACCCTGAGTTTTGGCGCTGCCGCAGAGATGCTGGATATGTCGCAGTCCGGCGTGAGCAGGGCGATTGCCCGCCTTGAAACAAGGCTTGGGATCCGCGTATTTGAGAGAACAACGCGTTCGGTCAGGCTGACCGATGAAGGGCGTGAGTTCTACGAACAGGTAATGCCGCTGATTGCCGCCCTGGCCGACGTTACCGGCGGGGCCGCAGGGGGCAGGCAAAAAATTCGGGGCAGGCTGAGGGTTAACGTTGACCCGCTGTTTGCCAGCCAGGTTTTGGGGCCGCGCCTCGGCACCTTTATGGATGAAAACCCGAATCTTGAAATTGAGCTTCGCAGCCGTGATGAGCTGGGCGATCTTATCTCGGACGGCTTTGACCTGGCGCTGCGCTTTGGCCACCCTCAGTCTTCGTCACTGATAGCAAGAAAGCTGTTCGACACGCGGGTTTTTGCCATGGCCTCGCCCGAATATTTGCAGCGCTTTGGCCACCCGAAAACGCCTCAGGAGCTTCAGAACGAGCCGCACCGCTGCATTTTATTCCGCGAGCCGCTGACGGGGAAACCGTTCGCCTGGGAGTTTCACCAGGGGAAAAAGAAGCTGATGATCCAGCCCAGAGGCATGCTGACGGTCAACGATGCGGAAACCGCATTCAGCACCTGCCTGGCCGGGCTCGGCGTGGTGCAGATTTTTGAACTCGGCAGCGAGGAATACGTTTCTTCGGGGCGCCTGGTGCCACTCTTCCCGGCGTGGTCAGATCACCGCTTCCCGCTCTACGCCTATTATCCCTCGCGGCACCACGTTCCGGCGAAAACCCGCGCCTTGCTGGACTTTGTCAGCGGGCTGGTGGGTTGAACTTCTTAGGCAAATCAGGCAAAACGGAAATAGATATTTCGTTGGGAAGGAAATGTGCATATGCAAATACCAGAACTCCATACAGAACGCTTGCTATTAAAGCCATTAGCCGCCGAAGATGCCTCACTGAAAAGAAAGAGTATGTCGTGTGTGATAATCTGATGTCGGTAAAATTCTAATCGGAGGAAATATGCACGGACCAAATCCAATGAACAAACATCCAATGGAAGGATTTCCTCAGGTTTGTTTCATTAAAAATACAGTGACAAATCCAAACATAATTGTGGGTGATTTCACCTATTATGATGATCCTGAGGGGGCTGAGAATTTTGAACGAAATGTTCTCTATCACTTCCCGTTCATAGGCGATAAATTGGTTATTGGTAAGTTTTGCGCTATCGCAAAAGGCGTCCAGTTCATCATGAACGGCGCTAACCACAAACTATCAGGCTTCTCTACCTTCCCGTTTTACATCTTCGGAAATGGATGGGAAAAAGCTATGCCGCAATCCGGCGATCTGCCCTACAAAGGCGACACGGTTATCGGGAACGATGTGTGGGTAGGGTATGAAGCACTTATCATGCCTGGCGTAAAAATTGGTAACGGCGCAATTATTTCCTCGCGATCAGTCGTCACAACTGATGTGTCTGCCTATACAGTCGTGGGGGGGAATCCAGCAAAAGTGATAAAGAAACGATTTTCTGATGAAATAGTATCCGAATTGGAAAAATTAGCGTGGTGGGATTGGCCTGTAGAACTGATTACTAAATACCTCACTGCAATAATGTCTAATGATCTTGAAGCACTTCGCAATACCGAATGAATTGGTTTACGGTTGCCATCTTATATTCGGCAACGTCAGTTCCTCGCTCAAAGCAGCCTGGCAATGGCATACCGCCACGGAGTAAAAGCGGGTTTTATGGCACTAAGTATTAAAGATCTACCCCCGGAAACTGAGCATTTTCACGCGATTGAGAGCATTAATCAGCACGCCTTCCCGGAAGGTCAAAGAGAACCGCTTGAGGTTTTTTACCCTTAGCCGAACAGCAGATAAAACGGAAAACGTTTTACCTGCGAAATGGCTTCCACGAAACGGGTCATCAACAGCAAATTCACGGCAACTTGTATGAAGTGCTGTGCAGCAGCGAAACGTACAGCCGCCGGGCTTTTCTGGCATTGATGCAGGTATCGAGGAGTCTGACGAGTAACCCCCAGGATTAACGCTCGACCAGCCACAGCAGCGGAATCACCGGCAGGGCGAAAATGATAAGGAAAATCGTCAGCTCTTCACCCCAGCCGTAGCCCACTTTAATAACCCCGATCAGCATATTGACCGCCGTAATAAGGCACCACAGCACCGCAAAGCCTCTGGCGATAATCGCCTGGGCTGGCGGGTAGTCCGGGGTAAAAAGTCGAATCAGCAGATAACACCCGCTGGCGAGTAAAAATCCGCTCAACAGAAAGAGAAACGTGCGCATCAAACACTCCAGGAAATGGCCTGCGGCCTAGCTTTTGCCAGATGCAAGATAAGCCGCAGGCCGGGGGTTTACCGTCGGGGAGTAAGCAGGTCGCCTAAGCCAATACGTTGCAAAAACTCTTTGCGGATGCGGTCGGCCACCGCGTTCACCACTTCGGCGCCGTCGTCGGAGGGATCAACGTGCACCCGGAACGGGCGTTTGCCGTCCGGCGCATTCACGATGTCCACCATCGCCGCGGCCACGTCTGCTACGTCTGCATCTTCCGGCTCGCAGGCCGCCAGGCCTTTCAGCGCTTCATCCTCCAGGCCGGCCGTTGGGCCATGTTTTGTGTACGCCTGTTCGCGTTCGGTATCCGCAGGCTTGCCGGAATGCAGGAAATGGTTGGTGCCTTTGGTAAAGGCGCCCGGCACCAGAATAGAGCTTTCAATACCCCAGCGGCTTAGCTCGGCGGCATAGCTCACGGCCACGGCGTCCATTGCGGCTTTGGCGGCAAAATAAGGGGCCAGATAGGGGGGCGTGCCTCCCCTGGTACTGCTGCTGCCGACCCAAAGCACGAGGCCCTTTCTCTGCTGGCGCAAATAAGGCAGAGCCGCCCGGTTAACGCGCTGGGTGCCCAGCACGTTAATGTCAAACAGCTGGCTGAACTGCTCCGGCAGGAAGGCTTCAGCGGGGCCGTAGGACATATGTCCGGCGTTATGAACCACGACGTCGAGCCTGCCGTGTTCCGCAATAATCAGCGCGATGGCCGCATTCGCAGAATCCTGAGACTGCACGTCAAGCTCAACGGCACGGAGATCGACCTCGTGCTGCCGCGCATAATCCTTAAGGCTTTCAACCTGAGGGGCATTGCGGCCCGCGATGTCCCGCATACTGGCGTAGACGGTATGTCCGGCATGGGCGAGGGCGCGAGCGGATAACGCCCCAAAGCCGCTGGACGCCCCGGTTATCAGAATGATTTGCTGCATGGTTTTCTCCAGTTTGCCGCGAAATTTAAGCAAAGCCGCCGTTGACGCGGATAACCTGAGAATTCACCCAGCTGCCGTCCGGACCAGCCAGCGTGGCAACAATGCTGGCAATTTCGTCAGGTGTGCCGATGCGCCCGAGCGGGGCGAGGTTGGCGATGGCCTGGATTTGCTCTTCGGTTTTACCGTTCAGGAATAGATCCGTGCCGGTTGGCCCAGGCGCTACGGCGTTAACGGTAATATTGCGGCCGCGCAGCTCGTTGGCGAGAACGTGAACCAGGCCTTCAACACCGGCCTTAGAGGCAATGTAAGGGCCGTATGCCGGGAAGGATTTCGCGATAACGCTGGTTGAAAGGGCAATAATGCGGCCGCCTTCGTTCAGTGATTCGGCGGCATTAGCCAGCACCATAAACGCGCCGCGCAGGTTTGTGTTGATGACTTTGTCAAACTCAGCGAGGCCGGCTGGCGTGATTTTCACCATCGGCATAATCCCTGCGCTGTGCACCACTACATCGAGCTGGTTATTAACGGCTTTCGCTTCGGCAAACAGGCGAGCGACATCGCTTTCGGATGAGACATCGGCCTGGATCGCCACGGCTTCACCGCCGCTGGCCTTAATCGCCTGCACCGTTTCATCGGCGCTGGCTTTGTTACCGGCATAGTTGACGATGACGGTGAAGCCGTCGCGAGCCAGTCTTTCGGCAATAGCCCGGCCAATCCCACGGGAAGCGCCGGTCACCAGGGCAGTTTTCTTTGCAGTTGTCATGTTGTTCTCCAGATGCTGTGAGTGGGTCGCCCCGAGTGGGCGTGGGTGCATTGTTAATGTTTTTGAATTCGGGATAAATGGTGCTAATTTGATTAGATAATTTCGTTTTGGTTAATAATAGATGGATAAATTCGATACGTTGCAGCTGTTCACCCGCATTGTTGAGCTGGGCAGTTTCAGCCAGGCCGCAGACCAGCTTGGCATCCCGAGAGCCACGGCAAGCAATGCGATTAAAGAGCTGGAGAGCCAGCTTGGCTGCCGCCTGCTGGAACGGACTACCCGCCACGTGCGAGCTTCCCAGGACGGCAAAGCGTATTACCAGCGCTGCGTATATATTCTGGCAGAGCTGAATGATGCAGAGGCCGCGCTGCGACCGGTGGTCACCAGGCCTCGTGGAATTTTGCGCATCGACCTGCAGGGAACGCATGCGTCACAGATAGTTCTTCCGCTGCTGGATGAGTTTCATCGCCGTTACCCGGACATCGAGCTGATTATCAGCAGCGGCGACAGGCTGGTTGATCTGGTTCGTGAGGGGATCGACTGCGTGGTGCGAGCCGGTAAGCTGCAGGATTCTTCGCTGGTTGCGCGCCACCTGGCGGATTTGCCGCAAATTGTGTGCGCCAGCCCGGATTATCTGGCGTCATTTGGTGTACCTGAGCATCCGGACGATCTCGAGCATCACCAGTGTGTAAACTTCTTCTCGACCACGGGCGGCCTGAATTATCCCTTCGAATTCATCATCGATAACGAGCGGCGAGCCTTCTCGCCCAAAGGCTGGGTGACGGTCAACGAAGCGGAAAATTATGTTATCTGCGCCCTGCGGGGCTGCGGCCTGGTTCAGATCCCGCGTTACCACGTCGAACAGGCGCTGACTGCAGGTCGGCTGGTTGAAGTGATGAGCGACTGGCAAAGTCCGGCCATCGCTGTTTCTGCGGTGTATACCCAAAACCGGCAGCTTTCTCCGCGAGTACGCGTGTTTATCGACTGGCTGAAAGAGATTTATAGCTCGAGGTTTCCTGCGGTGGGTTAGTGCCTGGCTGGCCAGGCACTGAGTACCGGCTAAATAGGTTCAAACGGCAGGCCCAGCGAGTGAACGAACGTTTTCATCTGCGGGTACCACAGTCTGACGCCGGCCTTGCTGTCGGCAAAGTCATGGGAGTTTTTCCCGAAGGTACCGATATCAACCATTCGGGCTCGGTTTGCAGCCCCGGAGGCCTGGCTTGTGTAGGCGCTGAACATCTGCTGCGGCAGCGGCTGCGGCCAAAGTTCATCGTTATCGCCGTAGAACCAAAGCGACGGGTAACGCGCCCGTTGCCCGATACTGTCGTAGGCGTTCACCAAGTTTTGCTGCCAGCCTGCGCAGGTTTTCATGCGTAGCCCGCCGGAAAAGTTAATCACGCCCAGTACGCCGGGAATTTGCCGGGTACTCAGGGCCATGGTCACCAGCCCGCCATCAGACTGACCGGCAACCACGATGCGTGTGCGATCGACATACGGCAACTTTACCAGCGCACTGAGGGCGGCGGCAGAATCTTTGGCCTCGTCAAACGCGTGGCGGCGAACGTCGCATCCGTCGCGCGGATACTGCCCGCCTGATGCCGCGAAGCCTTCCCGCATAGGTATGGCAACCACAAACCCGCGGTGAACAAATACCGAGGCAATTTCAAGGTGACGTGAACGAGGCTGCGTGCGGGCGTTGCCGGGATTTTTGCCGTGATTCATTAACAGCAGAGGGAAAGGACCGTTGCCCGGAGGCTTGTAGAGCGTGGTTTCGAGCTCAACGATTTTCCCGTCAGTTTCGACCGGCAGCATCACAACCTGTTCGTTGAGTCGGCGATCCAGCCGCATTGATGAAGCAGAAGCGTCAGGGGCAGAGCGGCAGCCGCTGAGGGTGAGGAATAGCACCGAAACTGCGATGCTTTTGAGAGCCATTCCGGAGCGCTTTGGTTCCTGGGGTAAAGACGCTATCAGCCACTTCAAAGAACCCATCTGTCTGCCCTGGCAAAAAAATCGCGGTTGAATTACGCCGTGTCGTCCACGGTCGGCTGTTGTTTTGCATACAGATAAACCGACGCCCGCGAAATGCCCAGATGCTGCGCCACGGTTTCCATCGATTTACGGATATCCAGTAATCCTTCTTTTTTCAGCGTCTGCAACAGCTCAATTCTTTCCGAAGTTTTCAGCGCGCGCGGCGTCGTCGCCAGCCCGGCAGCATACTGGTCGATTCTCAGCCTTATGGCCTCTGAACCTACGGGTTCAATGTGCTCTTCCACCGGACCCGCGTGGGTTTCAGTGAAGCGCGACAGCATGCTTTGCATCCCTCTGAACAAGGTCATATCCAGATTCAGGCACAGCGCGGCGACGTACTCCCCGGAGGCATCTTTCAGCCCGATGGAGGTACTTTTTACCGGGCGACCATCGGCAAACTGGTTGGCGTAATTGGCAACCACTGCCGGAAAATCCGGGGAGGCAATGCGAGCCAGCCCCATTTCGGTTGCGGCCTGGCCGACTTTTCGGCCCGACAGATTGTTATGTATGGAGAGAATAGAGTGTTGCGGCTGTTGCAGGTCATGCACTACCACCTCACAAAACGGCGCGAAGGTCTCGCTTATCCCCTGGGCAATATTGTCGAGCTGCTCTAGCAGGGTATTGTCTGCTGGTTTTGTCACGCTATTCTCTCCTGATGTTTAACGCTGTGCGGCCCTGGCGAGTAACTCGCCGTAGCGGCTGATGTCGACGTTACCGCCGCTAAGGATGATGCCCACACGCTTGCCGCGAAGGCTCTCTTTCATCCCGCGTGCGGCAGCAAAACCAAGGCAACCCGTCGGCTCGACGACCATTTTCATGCGCTCGGCGAAAAACTTCATCGAGTCGATCAGTTCGTCATCGCTGGCGGTAAAGATATCGTCCACGTTCTGGCGAATCATCTCGAAGGTATAGTCGCCGAGGAAGGTGGTCTGCGCGCCGTCTGCTATCGTTTTTGGCGTATCGATGCGCACAATCTTACCGCGTCGGAAGGACTGTTGCGCGTCATTCCCCGCCTCCGGCTCAACGCCATAAACCTTACAGTGGGGCGAAAGCCTGCGTGCCGCCAGCGAGCAGCCGGAAATTAAGCCACCGCCCCCCAGGCAGACAAACAGCGCGTCCAGTTCGCCGACCTCGTCAAACAGCTCTTTTGCCGCCGTACCCTGGCCCGCAATCACGTGTGGATGATCGTAAGGAGGGATCAGGGTCAGGCCATATTTCTCAGCCAGATCGTTACCGATCTGCTGGCGGTCTTCGGTGTAGCGGTTATAGAGAATGACTTTCCCGCCGTATTCCCGCGTCGCGGCTATTTTGGCCGCCGGGGCATCTTCCGGCATCACGATAGTGGCCGGAATACCCAACAGCCTTGCTGCCAGCGCAATCGCCTGGGCGTGGTTCCCGGAGGAGAAGGCCACCACGCCAGCTTCTTTCTGCGCGGGCGTGAACTGGGCGAGGGCGTTCATTGCGCCACGAAATTTAAACGCACCCATGCGCTGGTAATTTTCACATTTGAAAAAGACTTCTGCGCCAAACTCTTCATTCACGGTGCGGGAAGTCATCACCGGCGTGCGGTTGGCATGGTCTTTAATACGCTGAGCTGCGGCCACCACATCGTCATAAACGGGAAGAACTAGTTCACTCATTATGCCTCCTTCAATCGGTTGTCTTATTCAGAGAGCGCCACGGCTTCAACTTCAAGCGCTGCGCCGTAATGGAGCTGTGAAACGCCGGCTACCGCGCGGGAAGGGCGATGCTCGCCAATCCACTCCGCGTAGATTTTGTTAAATAGCGGCCAGAGATTGATATCCGTGATGTACACCCGCACGGAAACAAGGTGCTGCTTTGTTACGCCCGCGCAGCCGAGGCAGGACTCTATGTTTTGCAGCACCAGCCGGGCCTGCTCCTCAAAAGGCGCATCGCAGCGTGGGCTGCCGTCAACGGCAACGGGTAGCTGCCCGGAAATAAACACCAATCCGCCTGCGGTAGTGGTGTGCGAATAGTGCCCCACGGGAGCAGGCACGTTTTCGATATTGCGCAGCGTGATATCCGGAGCCATGTGTCCTCTCAATTGCGTTCAGATTTAGACAAATAATCTATATCTGGACTAAATGTTGATCAAGTAGTTTTCAACATGGAAAGCAGCAAGGGAGATAGTGGTGAGTTGGAAGGGAGGAGAAAGTCAGGATCGTGGTCGTTAGAGCGGGAAATGGCAATGTGTTACTATAATAAAAACGGGGTCTTAAGTGTTTAGGGATTATAACTATATGAGATTTTATGGCATCGACTATCTACAAACGCAGTCTAATATTAATGATTATTTAAAATACATCATTATATTTAGTGCTTTATTTATCCTGATCGTTTTTTTTAGCCTCTACATGCGTCATCGCTTACAAACTAAATATCGAGACCTAACAATAATCGTATTTTTATTTTTACTGTTCATTTCTGGTGTT
>NZ_JACARU010000048.1:0-41740 GCF_013386425.1 Cedecea sp. P7760
GGAAGGTGCGAACAAGTCCCTGATATGAGATCATGTTTGTCATCTGGAGCCATGGAACAGGGTTCATCATGAGTCATCAACTTACCTTCGCCGACAGTGAATTCAGCAGTAAGCGCCGTCAGACCAGAAAAGAGATTTTCTTGTCCCGCATGGAGCAGATTCTGCCATGGCAAAACATGGTGGAAGTCATCGAGCCGTTTTACCCCAAGGCTGGTAATGGCCGGCGACCTTATCCGCTGGAAACCATGCTACGCATTCACTGCATGCAGCATTGGTACAACCTGAGCGATGGCGCGATGGAAGATGCTCTGTACGAAATCGCCTCCATGCGTCTGTTTGCCCGGTTATCCCTGGATAGCGCCTTGCCGGACCGCACCACCATCATGAATTTCCGCCACCTGCTGGAGCAGCATCAACTGGCCCGCCAATTGTTCAAGACCATCAATCGCTGGCTGGCCGAAGCAGGCGTCATGATGACTCAAGGCACCTTGGTCGATGCCACCATCATTGAGGCACCCAGCTCGACCAAGAACAAAGAGCAGCAACGCGATCCGGAGATGCATCAGACCAAGAAAGGCAATCAGTGGCACTTTGGCATGAAGGCCCACATTGGTGTCGATGCCAAGAGTGGCCTGACCCACAGCCTAGTCACCACCGCGGCCAACGAGCATGACCTCAATCAGCTGGGTAATCTGCTGCATGGAGAGGAGCAATTTGTCTCAGCCGATGCCGGCTACCAAGGGGCGCCACAGCGCGAGGAGCTGGCCGAGGTGGATGTGGACTGGCTGATCGCCGAGCGCCCCGGCAAGGTAAGAACCTTGAAACAGCATCCACGCAAGAACAAAACGGCCATCAACATCGAATACATGAAAGCCAGCATCCGGGCCAAGGTGGAGCACCCATTTCGCATCATCAAGCGACAGTTCGGCTTCGTGAAAGCCAGATACAAGGGGTTGCTGAAAAACGATAACCAACTGGCGATGTTATTCACGCTGGCCAACCTGTTTCGGGCGGACCAAATGATACGTCAGTGGGAGAGATCTCACTAAAAACTGGGGATAACGCCTTAAATGGCGAAGAAACGGTCTAAATAGGCTGATTCAAGGCATTTACGGGAGAAAAAATCGGCTCAAACATGAAGAAATGAAATGACTGAGTCAGCCGAGAAGAATTTCCCCGCTTATTCGCACCTTCCCTAGGGATAATTAAGCTCGAATGTCGCCAGCGCCTCAAATGCTCCACGACGCAAGGTATGTGCGGCCAGCGCGGAAGGTTCTCCAATAACGTAACCGTACAGCACAAGGTCGTTGGTTCCGCCGGCGAGCGTGAAAGCGGTCACGGTCTTATTGAGCGGCAAAGGTGTGCCGTCCTTCTGCTCCAGGCCAATCGCGATGCCGCTGGCGGCCGAGTTGCTAAGCGCCAGAAAACCCGGTAATTCCTTGCTCTGCGTCCCCTTAAACGTGACCTCTACCTGATTACCCAGGCTCAGATCGCACTCCAGAAGCCTGAGGGTGAAGGGCTGCGCGTGGGTGCGGGTGTTAAGGTATAAATAGGTATCGATTACCGTGCCGAAATCCAGGGTAATATCCGTCGTATTCGGATCCAGCTCGCAGGGATCGGCCACCAGCGTCCCGTCAAATTTCAGGTTGTCGCCGGTGACTTTCAGGCCACCGTTTCCTGCCGCCGCGTGCCCGGTTAAAGCCATCATAAACAACAGCATACCCACGCTGCGTCCGGCTAACGTTCTACTCCCCATTTCTGCTCCTTATAAATACTCGGCCAGCAGCGTTGCCGTAGCGGAAAACGCCCCTTCGCCCAGCTCATCGATGCCGGGATCTTTTACCGGCACAGCCTCAAGCGTGGGCGGATGCTGATAAAGGATGTCGAGGGGTTTGTTAATCTCCATCGGCTGACCGTTCTGTTTAATCTGGATCCCTAGCCCACGGATATTGGTGGCGAGCGCGCTGCGGTCAAAGGACGTTGCGCTGCCGTTTACCGCAAGGGTCAGGCGCCACGCCGGGTCAACATCGTCACAAATCAGTTGCCAGGCGATAGCCTGCTGGTAACGCACCCCGTCAACCTTATGGATGCCAACATTGTCAAAGTGGATGTTTACATCGCGATCGTTATTGATGTGGCACGGATGGATCCTCAGCGTACCGTGAAAGGAAATGTCGTTACTGTCGCCGGTTGCTGTGGCATGCGCCGACGTGAGCTGAACGCCTGGCCCGGACAGCAGTAGCGCCAGCGCCAGGCTCCTTCCGCAGCCGCCGTAAACTTTGTTCTTCACCCTGATTGCCTCAGTTATAAGCCACTTTTAACGTGGCGCTGGCGTTGAATGCCTGTCCGTCCTGAAAACGTGCGCCGCTCTGTTTTTCCAGCACGGCATACAGCGAAGGCTGGCTGGCGTTATCGAAGTTGAACCATTGATTTACCGGCAGCGTTTCGCTTCCTTTAAGCAATTTGATGCCAAGCCCGCTGGCATCGGTTTTTAGCTGTTTCCCATCAAAGCTGGCGGCGCTACCGGCAATCTGCATTTGCAGCGTTTTACCGTCCGGATCGCCTTTGCAGGTCACCTGATAGGGAACAGGCTGTTTATAGGCCTCACCAATAATTTCATTGATATAGACGTCACCGAATTCCACCTTAATCGGGTCAGATCCGCTAAAAGTACACGATGCGGTCGCCACCACCGTGCCGGTAATGCGAACATCTAAATTACTGGAGCCCGCCGCTGCCGCATCACCCGCCAGCAGCATTCCCGTCATTGCGAACAGGGCCATGGCTCCCCATCGGGCAAATATCATCTTTGGATCCTTAGTCATAATTCAGCCGGAAGCCGACCGTAGCCTGCCATGTCCCCGCCGTTAAAGGGGCCGGAGTGCGTTCGGGCTGCACGTAGTAGACCAGTGCATCATTGGTCGGGGTGACAAACTGCGGCAGCGTACGCTCGCCTAATCGCACGTCACGCCTGGCGCTATCGGCGATCCTCAACCCCAGCCCGGTGAGGCCGTTCACCTGCACCAGCTCGGGGCTATCGGCATCCCCGGGGGCCAAAAAAGTCACGCTGACGGCCGGCTGAAGCGAATCCCAGCTGCTGTTCCCGCTCCGCGTATTGAGCATCTCTGACCCGCTGCGCACGCAGTCACGCACCCTCAGCGTAAAGGCTACCGGCTCACCACGATCGCCCGGGTTTCGCAGCGCCTCGGTCGATGTGTTGCCGAGACTGACTTCCTGAGTTTGAGAAGTCATGTCGAGGCGGCACGCCCCCTCGACAAAATCGCCCGAAATATGCAGTGCCCCGTTTACGCCTTCAACGTTCCAGTTGTCGGGCAGCGCCCAGGCCGCCTGCGGCAGTACCAGCGTCAAAGCCAGGGCGCTGGCGGCGCGGTTGCACCCTACCAGAACGTGGTAATTCCACTTGTTTTGCTTCTCCATCAGCCTCACCCGGCTTTACTCCCGGTGACCCGGCAAACGTTGCCCACGCAGTTGAAGATAAGCTTCGGTCGCCCGCCGTAGTCGTTAATCCATGCCAGCATCGGTTTCTGTCCCAGCGTCGATGCCTTGATGTTCAACAAAGCATCTGAACGAGGGGCAACCATCACCGGATCGAAGCCGGCAATCGGGGGGCCGTCCGGGTGTTTGTATGCCCCGGCCAGGGTCACGTAATAGGGGCCGGGATTAATAACGCGGTATTTATCGCCTTCTTGCTTAAGCGTAATTTTTTCCTGCCACACGCTTTCGCCTTCGGATCTATTGATTTCAATGGATTCCGGCCGATAGAACAGCTTGATTCGCGTCTGCAGGGCAATCTGCAAGGTATTGGCTTTCGTGCTTTTGGGCGGGATTTCACGCAGATTAAAGTAAAACAGCGACTCTCTATCCTGAGGCAGCGTGCTGGCATTGCCTATCACCTGCAGTTTCACCTGGCCTTTTGCCAACGGTTCTACTCGCTGTAGCGGCGGAAGCGCGGTCAGAGGCTGGGTGATTTTGTTACCTTGCTCATCTTCTACCCATGCCTGGGCCAGATAGGGCAACATTTTATTCTGGTTGGTGATATTTAAACTGATCGATTTATTTGCACCGTTAAAGACGGCACGGGTACGGTCAAGAGCAATGGCCGCCGTCGCGCTTTGGCCGCTCAGTACGGCAATCAGGGCGGTGGAGGTCATCGTCAAATAAGAAAAGTTTTTCATCAATTGAAACTCGCTTTGCAGGATGTCGCCGTGCCGTCTTGCGCGGCGACCGAATTGTCATTCACGCTTTTGCCTGATAGCGGGAGGCTTAAGCCCGTACGCTTTGGCACAGCAGCCTTAGATTATCGGTAGCCGTGGGCAAGGGTTTCGGCAGACTCAGCTCGCACTGGGTTTTCCCGTCCCATACCACGCGCATCGCTTCTCCGGCATTCATTCCGGTTAACCAAACCTGGCCGCCATCGTTAACGATCCCAGCCTGATGACCGCCCAATCCCATCACTACTGCACCAAACGGCGGCGTAGTGCCGTCCGCAAGACGGACGGTGACCATCGCTTTTTCCCCGGCGATAACGCCGAAGCGACGCAGACCGATCGCGCCTTCGGTCAGGGTGCCCTGCACCACCGAGCGCGTAGCCTCAACGTCATCCGCCAGCTTGTTAACGTCCACGCTAACGCTGCTTCGGTAGTAGCTGCTGATGTCCGACACGACGGCTTTGCCAAACCGGTTAGTCTCGGTAACACCCCCGTATCCCCGCACCGGAACGCCGCTGACGCCCGAGGTATCGACCATCATTCGCGTTCCCCCCATGGTGCTTACACGGTGTAACGCAACGCCTTCCGTGGTGCCGGTGATGCCGCCCTGAGCAGAAAGGCCGACGGAGTGATAGCGGCTACCTTCGTAGCTGGCGTTGACGCTCATTTCCGCGCTATTCCCCTGATGGGTGAAGTAACCACTGCCCACCGCATTGCCTCTGCTGCCCGCTCCGGCCTTGACCCGGTAGCTGTTATTGCTATCGAGGCGGTCGAAATACCCCACCGTAGTGCTATTACCCGTACTGCCCGCCTGGCTATCGAAATTCAACGTGCTGCTGTTACCCCACGGCAATGACAGGCTGAGATACATGCCGTCATCGCTGGTGTTGTTATAAAGCGTTCGATAGGCCGACAGGTTGAGGCTGACGTTTTTAAAACGCCAGGCATCGAAATAGCGCGATAGGGAGAGGTTGTAACTATCGTTATCCGGGCGGTTCCAGTAGGTTTGGTGGCTATAGTTCGCATAGGCACTCAGGCCCAGACTGCGGAACTGCTTGTTAAAAGCGATGGTGTACAACTCTTTATTGTTGTTACCAACGATGCCGTGATAGCGCACGTTCAGATATTCGCTCATGCTCATAAAATCGCGCTGAGAAAAGCGATAGCCCGCAAAGGTGACCTGGCTGTCGTATTCGTCAAAACGTTTGGAATAGCTAAGACGCCACGAGCTGCCCGTTTTGGTGTTGTCCCCTGGCAGTTCCGCATGGGACTGAGTGACGTCAAATGAAAGCGCCCCTAACGCCAGCAAATCGCGGCCAATCCCTGCCGCCAGCGCGTGATAGTCGTCGGCCAGCAAACTCCCGCCGTACAATGACCAACCGTTATTCACCCCCCAGGAGAATTCGCCGGTGGCAAACCCCGGCCCCTGGCTACCGTGGCGGTAATCTGAAGGTTTACCCAAGGCGAGTTTGTAACGCACGCTGCCCGGGCGCGTAAGATAGGGAATGCTTGCCGTATCCACCTGAAAACTGTGCGAAGTGCCATCCTGCTCCTGAACCTTCACATCCAGCGTGCCTGAAACGGCGGTGTTCAAGTCCTGAATCCGAAACGGCCCTGCAGCGACCGTGGTTTCATGGATAACCCGCCCCTGCTGGCTAACGGTCACTTTAGCGTTGGTTTTTGCCACACCGACGACTTCCGGCGCGTAACCGCGCAGGTTTGGTGGCAGCATATTGTCATCAGACTCCATGCTGGTTCCGGTGTAGCGGAAACTGTCGAACATGCCGGAATTGAGGTAGTTCTCACCGAGCATCAGCTTCGATTTTAACGAGGGGATCGCCCGCCAGGCGTAGTAGCGGCTCCACTGCCAGTCACGCTGCGTGTTGTTCATGGCGCCACGGGTATCGTTGTACTGCCCCTGCCAGTCGGCGCGAAAACGCCAGGCCCCCAGGTTAAATCCCGTGGTTCCGTTGCCGCTGAGCGACTGGACATCCCTGCGGCTCGCGCCGGTAAAACTCGACGACTGTCCGTTAAGGTTGTAATCAAAAATGCCCCCGGCAATGCCGTCATCCCAGCGAGCAGGCGGATCCCAGTTGTCAGCGGTATATTCCAGATACGCCTGGGGAATATTCAGGTAGAGCGCGCTTTCGCCTAAATCTGCACGTGCGGTTACCCCCGGCAGGCTCGCGGTATCCAGACATTGCCCGTTGTGCCACCACCTGAGATCGCGCAAAGCAGAAGCTTTTAAACCCAGTTGAGCAATGACCTGTGGCGTAAGGCACACCTGGCTGCCCTGAGGATCGTTGTCCGGTTTAATAAAGGCTAACGTTTGCTCCGGCAGCTCGGCTTTGTTCAGACGGATAACCATCTGATACTTACCCGGCATGATGTACCCTGCCTGAGAAAACTGGCTAAGGTCAATGTGTGAACGGTCACTAATATCGAGGACATCCGTATTGAATTCTATTGCCTCTTTCGCGTATCCCTTTGCCCCCGGAAAAGCCAGCGCTACCACCAGCGCTACAGGACAACGGCGCAGCCCTGCGCCAGCTTGATATAAAACCTGCCTCATCAAAAATAATCCAGTTTAAAACGCACGGTAGTGGAGTAAGCCCCGGCCCGTAGTTTTTGATGGTTGCCCACCAAACGTAGTGAATAATCAAGGCGCATGGCGCCAGGCTGCAGCAAGCCCGCCTGCGAAGCAATGCCGGGCTGCATACGGTTTCCTGTTGCATCAGAAATCTCTAACCCGATACCTCGAGCGCCACCGTGGAGGGCAAACAGCTCGCCGTCGGTAACGGGACCATCAAAGGTCACCATGAAATGCGACCAGTCCTGCTGGTTAGGAATCAGCTGCTCAAAGGCACAATTTTCCAGATGAATACTGAATGGCTTAGAAGGGCCAGCACCGTCACGAATCACTTGTTCCAGTGGGATAGTAATCAGATCAATCGCCTGCTCCCGACTGGCCACGGCGATCGCGCAAGGCGTGTCGATGATCGAACCCTGCATGCTTACCTTTCCATGTCCCTGATCCGCCGCATTCTTCGCCAGCGCGCCTGGAGAGGCCGGGGATAGCACAAGCCACACAAACAGGGAGGGCACTACAAACGAAGCACTGCTATTCATAGGTATCTCACAAACGAAAACCGTATAGAAAAACGCAGGAGGCCTGCTGCTTGCTTACTGATAGGCCAACGTAAAATTGGCAACCGAGGTGAAGGATCCCGGCACGACCGCTGTGCTCCCGCCGTTTCCTTTGAGGTAGGCAGAGTAAGTTAGCGTGTTATCACCCTGCTGTGTTTTTGTCGCGGAGCTGGCGGTACCAAGCGGAATGTTGGTACCCTCATCGTTGGTAATACCGATAGCCGCCCCGCTGGCGCTGCTGCCGACAATAGCCAAATAGCCGGGCTGAGCGCTAGATTCCGGTCCTGTGAAAGTAATGGTGACGGTTTTATCCGTAAGCCCCGAGAGATCGCAGCTTTCCAGTTTGATATCAAACGGACGTGGGTTGGACTTTCCGCCGTTGAGCAGAGATTTATTGGAGATTTCACCCAAATCGACGGTCTGCTCAATGGTTTCAGGGGTAATTGAACATGGGGCATCAATAATACTGCCGGTAAACTTAACCGTGCCGTGGCCCTGATCGCTTGCCTGTGCCTGGCCTGCCAGTACGGCAGCCCCCATACCAAAGGCCCAAACCAATTTGGTTAATTGCATTTACTCATTCCTTTATAAGTTTCTTACTAGCGTTCTTCACAAGAGCCTCGTTACCACGACTGCGCAACGGGAATAATCTAATTTACGCTAGTGCTTTAATCACTGATATCAAAAACCGCCTCAACCCCACCAACGAGCGAAATATATAAAAAGCGTTTTTTAGAAGAAAGTCCCTGGGGGGTTCTATACGATTTAGCACATTGTTAAATCATCTACTAAATCGACACTCGGAACTAAATAATGTCTAACTCATTAAGCATACGCGACCAAAACAGCTTTATTTCAGCCTATAAAAACTTACTTAACGACAGTGACAATCGCATTCATAAAGGTGATGTCAACACGCTGAACAGAATCCTCAATAAATGCGATAAAGTTGAGGTCGGCCAGCTGCTAATGACAAAAATGGAATCATATCCAAAAGACCCTGTCGCGTTGAAAGATACTTTCAGCAAGTTATTTGACAAGCTTGAAGCACAGGACTCCAAAATGCATGACAAGAAAGAAGAGAAGCTTAAACACATTCAACAGAAGCTTGCTCCGGTCGTGCAGGACATTCACAAAAATGAAATAAATGCTCACAATGCAAAAATAAACGGCGAGATTAAAGATCTTGCCAATGGTCTCCAGCTCATTTCAAAAAATATTTATCATGAAAAAAATGAGATCACCACACTTCAGGGAAATATTGACAACGCTGAAGCGCAAATTAAAAAGCTGCATAATGAGATTAAGCCTCTGGCCGATGCGTTAAAGAATACCTCACCGAAAGACTTTGCGGCCAAAGATGCCGAGCGCTTAAAAAATACTGAAGCAAAAATCAGTCAACTCGTGGCCAAACAAAATGCCGAAATCAGTACATTAAATAAAAAAATTGCCGCGCATGAAAATAGTCGTGCGGTGCTACTCGATTTTGCAAGAAAGCACGGTGTAAGCAGTGCCGAGCAGGATCTTAAAAAAGCTGAGGATGGCTATATTTATGATAAGCGAGATACGGGGTTTGGCACCACCAGTTGGAAGGATCATCTGGGCAGCGATAAATATGCCATCAAGAACTTCGGTTACGATTTAAAAGAAGGCCGCCGTCAATATTCTGACCTCATTAAAGTGCCTAATCATGAGGGCAAACAGTGGCAAAAACTGATGCAGAACTTCGATAACGCGCCAAAAAACATTAAGGCTCTGCAAAGGGAAATATCGCAGCTTAATAATGAATATAAAAGAGATATCAATCAGGTTAAGCTTGAAAACCGCCTTTCTGCCAAACTGGAGATTGAGCAGAGAATTAATTCTAAACAAGAAACCATTCGCTCATTAGAAAAGAATAAGGAAATTGCATCAGGCGAAATCAAATCATCCTATGACTATATATCTGTGCTAGAAGCCAGGAAGAGCCCGCTCATAGCGAAAATGGACGAGCTTAAGTCCCATATAAAACAAGACAGCTAAGTCATTCTATTTCTCAGAAGCTAAAATCCACGCTCCGGCGTGGATTTTTGTTTTCAGCACAAGATCAGCGAGCCGAACTATTAGGGTAAACCGTCGCCGCCGGCAAAACGCGTTTATCCAGGCGGTGCAGGCCGTAATAGAGAATCGCGGTAGCAAACCAGCCGATAATCCACGACACGTCGTTGCCGGCGAAGATCCACGTCAACGAGCCGTGGAAGAGCGGGTTTTCGATAAACGGCAGCTGAATCAGTACCCCGACGATATACACACCAATACCAAACAGGTTCCAGCGGCCATAGCGTTTATCGGCATCAAACAGCGCGGGTATATCAACGGCGCGGCACGAAATAAGATAGTAATCGGTCAGGCCAATCGCGCTCCAGGGCACAAAGAAAGCCAGTAAGAACAGCAGGAAGTGGGTGAAATGTTTCAGGAATGCGGGTTCGCTCAGCAGCGCAATGATGCACGAGGCAGCCACCATCAGCACCACAAACAGAATGCGATTTTTTTGGCTGAGGGTAACCTGTTTGCGAAAGCCAGAAACAATGGTCGTCAGTGACATAAAGCTGCCGTAGGCGTTCAGCGTGGTGAAGGTGATTTTGCCGAAGCAGATCGCGAAATAAATCAGCATCGCCATGGTTTCGGTTTTGCCCAGCCCCACAATGTAGCCAACCTCGTGGCCGGAAAACGCGCTCCCGGCAATGGCGGCGGTGATAACGCCCAGCGTCATGGATGCCTGAGTCCCCAGCACGGTGCCGCTAAACACCGAGAAGAACACTTTCGGCCCCGAGACGTTTCGCGGCAGATAGCGTGAATAATCGGAAACGTAGGGGCAAAAGGCGATTTGCCAGGAGGAAGACAGCGACACCGCCAGCAAAAACATCGGCATCGAGAAATGGTTATTTTGCATAATAGCCGTGAGATCGGTATTGAGCAGCAGCGAACCAAACAGCCAGGCAAAAGCCAACACGCCGACAATACTGGCGACCTTGCCGAGCTTATGGATCACGCGATAGCCGAGCACCGCAATCACGATGATAATCGCGCTGAACAGGATCATCCCGCTGGCGTCACTTATCGACAGCAGACGGGCCATCGCCTGCCCCGCCAGCACGGTCCCGCTCGCGGAAAAACCAATGTACATGATGCACACCAGCACCAGCGGTATCACCGCGCCGTAAACGCCAAACTGTGCGCGGGTGATAATCATCTGCGGTAAGCCAAGCCGTGGCCCCTGCAAAGCGTGGAAAGACATGATCGATGCGCCCAGAATCTGCCCGACGAATAGCCCCACCAGCGACCAGACCACATCCCCGCCCAGAACAACGGCCAGCGCGCCGGTGACAATCGCGGTTATCTGCAAATTACCGCCGAACCAGAGGGTAAACTGGCTGAAAGGATGCCCATGACGTTCGCCGTCGGGGATGTAATCGATAGAACGGGACTCGGTCAAACGCGAGCCTTTCCTGGACTGTTCTTCTGCGGATGAAAATGAAGACATAACAACCTCGCTAAAGCTGATTAAACGCCGGAAAACCCACCACACATCAAATGACCACTCATGTATATACAAGCAAAAAACGCATTCCACACCCTGCTGATAATGAATTTGCGAACTAAGTTGTAGATTTTATGTAACCAAATTGATGTGCAGATGTACCAATATGAAAAACCGATGGCTGCTGCGCGAGGAGTAAATCAGGATCAACGTCAGTGGGAGGAGTGACTTGCTAACATGTGTCAACCGCAGGCTGACTAACGCAACGGTACTCCACAGTCTCAAAGCGGCAGGAATTAACCAGAAAATCTGGGGATTTCCGACAACATACAACCTAATAAGGCTGGAAATAAGCCAAATCGCACAGGAAGCAATTTATCCTGCCGGAAAAAAGAAAACGCGCCAAAGATAGGACCGTTCATATCTTATAAACCCAGAATCCAACTCAATCAAAGCATCTTAACGCTTACAGCCGTGTTTTCCACTAACTAAGCGACAACACCTTTCAACATCATCAAAAACCCAAAAAACACTATATAAACAACAAATTAACACAATCAGCCTGACACCTTTAGGAATATATCCTTCAATAATATTATTTATATCTTTATTTTTCAGTCACCTATCCTCTCCAGAGGATGCAAAACCTGTTTTTATTGCCCCTAAAAACATATCAAATGTGATTCAAAATCTATAATCCTCCCCCGTCAAATATCAACCTTATTTAGACAGCCTATATTTATGCTCAATATGCTAAAAGGGAACCACGATAAAAACATCATATATACCCTAAAAAATTTAGTTCACTTCACCTTTCCCGTCCTCCGTTAACCTTACCCATATCGCAATGCAGATATTTTAACTAAAATCAACCCCCAAATAAAATCAGTTACAATCCAATAGAAAACAATGTATAAAACTGAACAATAATGCCCGCTGGGTCATAATCATCGATCGCCGGTGATAATAACGATAAAAATAATACCTTAAGGAAAACATTTTACTTCCTGACGCTGATATTAATTTCGACGTGACATACGGTCAGCAATTAATGTTTTCGGCATAATAATGCCGCGTACTGCTTCGTCATAAAAAACTCTACTTAAATGAAATTTACAGGCTGAGCGCCATTTCACTCATTACTTAATTTGATTATTTAAGGACAAAATCGTGAATATCTTTAACCGAAGTTCGGCGTGCCTGCTCGTTTCCGCAGTCTTGTTTATCAGCGGCTGTGCAAATACAGGAAGCTCCCTGTTGTCCAATGCAAAACCCGACCCTCGATTAACAAGCGGCGAACAAGCTCAATTCTTCACCTCTTCTGGAGCTCAAGGCTGCGGCGTTGGCGCACTCGCGGGTGCCGGTTTGGGCGCACTGGTAGGGGCGCTTACCGGTGATGGCAAAAAAGCGTTGGTTGGGGCTGCCGTTGGCGGCGCCGCCGGTTGTGCTGTTGGTGCGACCGCAAACTATTATCTGGATGGTCTGCAAAAAGACTACGCAACCACCTCTGCACGTCTGCAGGCTATGGATACAGATATCAGTAAAGATACCGCAGCCGTAGAGAAAACAACGATCGCGATGAAGCAAGTGATCGGTGAGAATCAGGCAGCATTGACCCAAATGAGCATCCAAAAAGATAAAGCGGGATTTGATAAAGCTGCCGCTAAAAAACAGCTCGCTCAGATTGATGCCAATATCAGCGTGATGAAAGACAAAATAAAGGTCATGAAAGAAAAGGATACCGCATATAAAGTTGCGCTTCAGGCACAAAAAACTGACGACAAAGCTGACAAAGCGAAACTGGATAAGCTGAATACGGAATATACCCGTCTTAATGGTGAAATTAGCGCACTGGAAAACGAAGCGAATGGGTTGTTTAATCAGCGCCAGGCCATTTCTTTAGGCTAAACATTCAGGGCTGATATCATTATCAGCCCTACCACTTTAATCATTAGCGAATAGCCTCAATACTCAGGCCGTACCATGAAAAAATACTTACTCTTTACGTCTATTCTCCTTGCTGGTTGCGCCACTACGCCACAGGACTGTGATTTAAGTGCTCAAGACCCCGGTTTTCTAACCAAACTGAATTGTGCAACGTCTGGCGGATACAGGCAAAAAATCGATGCGCAGGAACAGCAAATTCTGCAAAGCCAGCGTGACAACAATATTGCCAAACAGAACCTCGAGATAACGCAAAAAAGAGAGCAGACCACAAACCAGCAGCTCTCCGATGAACAAGCGAGATTAGCAGCACTACGCTCAGATCTGGCACAAACACTGAAACGCCTCCAGTCCGGCAAAGTTAAAAACAAACAGAGCCAACAAGAAATTAAACAGTTACAGGCTTTACAGCAACAATCTCTGCATGCCACCAGCCCCAGCGAACTTGCTGCGATAGAGAAAAAAGTGGCCGAAGCAAAGCATAAGGTTGAAGCACTCGAACAGGCTAACGCCCTGCGCTAGCACTTTACGCGATGGGAACACGGCCTACTTTTAACACGCGGCATCATATTCCCGGATCACATGCGTTAATACAGAAGTAGCCCGTATTCGCCCCCATCTGGTCGCGTAATGCGTGGTGAAGCAAAGAATAATGACTGCGGGTTATGCAAAGACTAACAAGTGCTGCAACGATAGACGACTCAACGCTGGCAATCTATGAGGAGACGGTCACGATTATCCATCGCCACCTTCCTCCTTCTCTTGCTTTGCTCTACGCGACGGCACGTCGGAACACTGAAGGGAGACTGGAGTGGTGGACTGAACGCCAGGGGCTCGCAAGACCCGTGTTAGCACTGACTGACGAAGAGCAAATGGCAGTACAGGCTAAGCGTCAGCAATATCAGAGTATTCTTGCAAGCCTGATAGAACAACTTTCCGCCCGGGGAGAAGACAAATCAGCGCAGGCGCTGAGCACGCTGCTCAACCATTCCGGTCAACTGTTTTGCTACGACGTAGGCGGTGAGCCAGTGCTCATCAACTGGGCCATTCCTTCCGAGAGTTCCCTTCCCGTTCAGGTGGCAACACCGCGAAAGAAGTTTTTTATTCTCTTGCCGTTACTCCTTCTCCTGACACTGCTGCTGGCGCTTGCCTGGTGGTACCTACATCGTACACCTGCTGCTGTACCGCTCTCGCCGCAAACTCACCGCGAGTTAACTGAGGACAACCCCAGCATCAGCCTGAGCAAGCGCAAAGATTTCGGGCAGATCAAAATTAACCTGACATGGCAGCAGGGGGAGCAGCAAAAGCCTGTCGACCTGGATATTGCCGCGTTTATCCGCTTCAAAAACGGCGATAAAAGCGGCGTTGAAGCACTCAGTAAGTTTCTGGGCTACTACGAAAAACCTCCATATATGCTTCTAAAACAAGATCTTCGTGAAGGCGACGATCGCGACGGAGAATGGCTTTTCATCAACGGTAGTCACTGGCAGGACATCGATGAGGTACTGATTTATAGCTTCATTTATGACGGGACCAATAACTGGCAAGGGACGGAGGCAACGATCACGCTTTATGTTCCCGGACAGCCCCCCATAACGTCGACCCTGGTTGATAGCAATGAACGCAATAATGTCGCGGCTATAGCCCGATTAAAAAACGTGGATGGCGATATCAAGGTTGAGCGCCTCAATCATTTTTTCCTTAGCCGGGAGTCGCTGGATAAACATTATGGTTGGGGATTCGAATGGACACCTGGTGCGACAAAGAACTGATTATTGCGATGATGACTTTCCTTAGATCAAGGCATTACGGGATTTAAACCATGAGAAATTCGATTCAGGGGCCGCTGCTACGCACCGGGCAAAACTCTGCCTTCAAGGCACTCGGTGAGACGGGTTACCCGGTCTTCAAGATGGCGTTTCAACTCCGTGAAGCCATCTACCGGCTGGATGCGGGTCGTAATCTGGCGCGGCACCTTGCCGTGCCGCAAAATGATCAGGGTGGCGACAGGACAGACTGGTATAGCAGTTTTCCCGGGGACGTTATTCCCTGGAGCGGAGCCAGTGAAAGCGAGCAAGCTTCGGCTCGTCAGCAATTTAGCGAATTCCAGACGGCCGTACAGGCATTAAGCGAACAGATGCTCAATGCTGACCAACAGAACGCTGGCGGCGACCGGCAAGTCTTCGCACAGCTTCTAAAATCCGCTATTCACTTTCCGGATTACGATTTCGTCTATCTGGTAGATGGCGTGCTGGTCATTACCTTTTGGGGGTTTGTCCACGCCAGCGGCGAGCCACAAGCCCCCATGCACTGGCTCCTCCCCTCCTCTATACCGCAATCTGGCATGAACGCAGTTGCCTCCCAGGCCCTAAAAGTGGTCGACACTCCCCTCCAGCCGTCCCCAATCGGGGAGCAAGAGCGGGCGAAACAACCCCGTCGCTGGAACTGGCGATGGGTGCTCTGGCTGCTGCTTGCCCTGTTTTTGCTGTCGTTGATATTCGGACTGCTTCGCGGCTGTACGCCCGCCCTTTTCCTCTCAGGGCAACACGCTATCCCCCATGGCGACGGCAAAATTTCAGACGTAACGCCTGCGTGGCATTCTGACATGAAGGCCGTCAGGCCATCAGCAGAAACCTATCGTACTGCGGATACCGTCGCGACAGGCAACATTGATTCAAGCCCTGTGGCCGAAGTGGTAGATCCGCACAGCCACAACTCGACCCATACAACTGATGCCTCGACACCACTGCCGGTCACAGACGATGCGAATACCACCACGGTGGATGAACCATCACCCGGAAATATACGGCCAGACCCAATGCCTGCGGCCACAGCGCCACTACCACAAGCTGCGGCCGATCAAGGAAAGCCGCTAACTCTGCCGCCAGAACTCACAGAAGGGCCGGCTCAATTTCTAAACGGTAAATGGCGGGTCAACGGCGGGATTCAGGACAAACTCACTGGACGTCCACTGCAGCTGCAATATCACTTCAAGCAGGGCAACGGTACGGTAAGTGTTCGCCAGTCCAGCGGCGTGACCTGCACAGGTTCAGCAATGGGCAATGTGCAAAAAGGGGCCTTAAAGATTACTAACCCAAAACAAATGCAATGCAGTGATGGTTCGAACTTTATTGTTCCAACGATTGAGTGCAAGTCACCTTCCTCCGGACACGCCGATTGTGTCGGCAGCAATGATGGGGACAACACCTTCCCTATTCGTATGCTTCAACCTAATAACTGAACAGGAACGAATTAATCTATGTTACCTGAGATTGTTTCTTATGATCGTCAAGTCACGCTGGTTGGCGATTCCGGCATCCAGTTTATGGACTTTGGTTTGGCCCCGGGCCGCCAACCCGCCGGCGAGTTTGTAAAACTTGCTAACGGCGTACTAACCCGCCTGCTTTACAACGAACAGCGTGATTACTATTTTTATCAGCCCGCACCGGGAAACATCGAGAAGGCCAAAAGCCAGTACGACATCCCCGTGGAACAAAGTCTAAAACTCCTGGATAGCGTCTGGCTTCCGCTGCCACTGTTTCGCTTTAGTCCGCCTGATATGTATCAGGAAGGACCGATTAACTGGGCTCGTTTCCGTTTCGTGAAGCTGCCAAAACCCGATATCGATGGGCATAGCCACCGCATGACATTGGCTATCGATACCCGCATTATGGCTAAACAACAAGCCGCAGCGGACCTCAGCCCAAACCAGGAAGATGTAAATGCTGGTGCCACTTTCGCTGTAGCAACGTCAACCTACGCCCTAAACTGGTACTTAACGCAGGACTGGGTTAGAGACTGGCTGATTGAAGTGTTTAAGGAAGCCAGCAAAGGCCGCGATTTTGACGAACGAGAGCAAGAACTGGCGCAGCAATACCCTGTTGCCCACTACCTGAATTTGCTGTCTTTGGTGGCCACCCCAGTCGAAGGCCTTCAGCCGCAAACGGCGCCAACCACTGAATTGCCACAATTCCGGATGATTGCTAACCGCGAAGTCAATGCCATTAAACCTATCCCTGTCGACTTGATCCTCGACGTCGGCAACTCTCGCACATGCGGTATTTTGATAGAAGATCACGGGCAGTCCGGCTCAGGATTAATGCACAACTATGTGCTGAAGCTAAGAGACCTCAGCGCCCCGGAACATGTCTATATCGACCCCTTCGAGAGCCGGGTTGAGTTTTCTCAGGCATTTTTCGGCAAAGATCATTGCTCCGTTCGAAGTGGCCGTCATGATGCGTTTCAATGGCCAACCATCGCACGTATCGGCGGTGAAGCGACTCGTTTGGCTGCCCGTCGTCGTGGCAGCGAAGGCTCAACCGGCTTGTCCAGCCCTAAGCGTTATCTGTGGGATGAGAAGTTTTATGGCCAGGGCTGGCGCTTCAATGGCAGCTACGTGCAAGACACGAATCCGTTAGCTACAGCCGCCCCCTTTGCTAACTTAATAGACGAGAAAGGCGAGGCGCTGCATACCATCGAAGACGAAATGGATCGTATTCCGGTATTTACCCCTCGCTATTCTCGCAGTGCTCTGATGACATTTATGCTCGCAGAAGTACTGACTCAGGCTATCAGCCAAATAAACAGCGTGGAGCAGCGTATTCGTCAAGGACACGCCGGCATTCCTCGCCAGCTGCGCCATCTTATTTTGACCGTACCACCCGGCCTGCCAATGGCAGAAAAGTGTATTCTCGAGCAAAGGATGCGCCATGCCGTCGGGTTAGTCTGGAAATCTCTGCGCTGGCATCATGGCGAGAACGACCCTTATAAAGATGAGCTGGAGTCGGCGACCCAGGCCAATATCAAAATTCCACTGCCTAAAATTCGGGTAGAGTGGGATGAAGCGTCCTGCGCCCAGCTGGTGTATCTGTATACCGAAATAAACCAGAACTTCGCCGGCCATCCTGAAGCATTTTTCAACGCGCTGGGCAGGCCTGGCCGCAAAGATCGAGAAACCATTACTATTGCATCGATAGATATTGGCGGTGGAACGACAGACCTCGTTATCTCCGATTATCGACTGGACCGAAACGGACTGTCCGGCGGCGGAACCAATGCGCACATTATTCCGCAACAACGCTTTCGCGACAGCTTTAAAATTGCCGGCGATGATATTTTACTGGACGTGATCCAAGCCTACGTTCTGCCCGTTTTCGCGCAGGCCCTGCGCGACTCTGGGGTCGTTTCTGTCGAATCACTGATGTCACAGCTCTGTGGTTCTCAGAATATCAGTGCCGCCGAAGCCGTCCTGCGCCAACAGCTCAGCCTGCAACTTTTTGTTCCCCTTGCGTTATCTATTTTAAGCCATTATGAAAAATACGATCCGCTCGATGAACAAACCCACCTGACGATTAACCAACGTGTAAGCGAGCTCCTGCCCGCCGAAAGTCTTCGTGATGAAGTAGAAACCTTCGTCAAGCGGGAGGTACAAAAAGCAGGTGGTTCAGGTTCTTTCAGCCTGACTGATATTGCTTTCAACTTGTCGCTGACTCAGGTACATACCGATTTGTGCTCCGGTAAGTTCAATATCGATAAAGTGCTGACGGCCTTGTGTGAAGTGCTGTCCTGCTATGAGTGTGATTTGCTGCTACTCACCGGCCGCCCCTCTCAGCTGCCCGGCATTCAGGCAATTATACGCCGCAATATTCCACTTCCGCCGGGACGCATTTTAGCCTTGCATGGCTATCAAACGGGTACGTGGTATCCATTCCACAAAAATGGGTATATCGACGATCCTAAAAGTACTGCATCCGTAGGTGCCATGTTGTCTCAGCTCTGCGCTAACCACAGTATTCCCAACTTCCACTTCCGCATCACCGCGCTCAAGCCTTATTCGACCATCCGCCATATCGGCATCATCGATATGGATAACCTGATCCGCGATGCCGACATCGTTTATCGCCATATCAAATCGGAAAACGGCCAAATTATGCTGCCGCTGACAGAAACCGAAGCCGGAGAAAAAACGAAGCAGAGCATCATTATGCGTGGTGATTTACGCCTGGGTTATCGCCAGTTGGACGCCGAGCGCTGGTCTGCCTCACCACTCTACACGCTGCGCTTTAGCGAAGACGGCCGTAAAAAGTTCTCCTTAGCAAACGCAACCGACGGCGGTGCGCCTTATCTCAAGGTCAGGCTGGAGATTGGTAAAGATAAGCGAGCAAGTCAACTGGGGCTAATAAGCGATCGTTTGGCCATCGCCGACGTAAGCAGCAACACCGATAAATCATTCAGCAAACGAGACGTAGAACTCGAACTCAATACCATGCCTGATACAGGGCTGATTGACAGCAGACACTGGCTCGACAGCGGGAGCGTGAAGAAATAATGAACAGCGAACAACAATCTCTTACTCAGGGCTGGACCTCCATTGCCCAAGGCTGCCGCGACGCGTTGGATTGGGTTGAAACCGTCCGCACAGGCTCTCGCCTGCTGGATACCGAGGCTGACCAGCTCAATTTAACACTGCTGCGCACCCGTAACCTGGCAACCAGCCTCACCCAAGTTGCTGCCACGCCGATGACCGTGGGCTTTTTTGGTATCTCTCAGGCAGGAAAGTCTTACTTGATCTCAGCGTTAGCCGCCGGCAGTAATGGCGACCTGGAGGCTATTTATGGCGAACGCCGCGTCGACTTCATCAAAGAGGTCAATCCCGTAGGCAACGGAAAGGAAGCCACCGGGCTGGTCACGCGCTTCACCAAACACTCCCCGGCCGCACCGGAGGGTTTTCCTGTCCCCTTACGCCTGTTCAGCGAAATTGATCTGGCAAAAATTCTGGCGAATTCCTGGTTCAATGACTTCAACCACGAGCAATTAAACTATCAGCTCGACGAAGAGCGCATTGAAAAACACTTACAGCCGTTTTTACAGCGCCATGTTCAGGATACTTCGGTTAACGGCGTCAGCCCAGAGGACGTGGTTGCGCTTTGGGATTACCTCAATGCGTCGTTCAGGAAGTCAGTGGAAAAACTTGAGCACGCCTATTGGCCCTTAGCGCTAAAAATTGCCCCTGCGCTCAATTCGAACGAACGGGCGGAGCTGTTCTCCTTGTTATGGGGTGAAGAGCCCGAGCTGACGGAAACCTATCGTTCACTGGCCAACGTGTTGGCGAAGCTCAACCATACCAGGATGGTATTTGCCCCTCTGTCGGTTCTTGTCGACCACACTGGCGGCAGCATCATGAATGTCGATAGCCTTAATCGCCTGGGCTCGCCCAAGGACAACCAGGTTGAAATCCGCTACTGGAAAGATAACCAACACAGCGCCAGTGCGAGCCTGACACAGGCAGAGCTCGCCGCATTAACCACCGAGCTAATTTTCCCGCTTTCAGAAGTACTTCCCGGTAGCATCATGGAGCATGTCGACTTACTCGATTTCCCCGGCTACCGCGGGCGAATGAAAATCACCCGTGTAGCTGAAGCGGCTCAAAATGGGAACCCGGTCTCGCAGCTTTTACTTCGCGGTAAAGTTGCCTATCTTTTCGAACGCTACACCGATAATCAGGAAATGAACGCCCTGGTGGTTTGCGCAAGTTCGGCCAAACAAAGCGATGTTGCAGATGTCGGCCCGGTGTTAACCCGGTGGGTAGAGAAAACCCAGGGAAAAAACGCCGAAGAACGAGGAAACAGCAAACCGGGATTATTTTGGGCGATTACGATGTGTGATAAGCGTGTCACCGACAGCCTGAATAATACGGAAAACCAGCTGAGAGATGGCTGGGAAGGTATGCTGCATATTACGCTGCTTGAACGTTTTTCACATTATGACTGGCTAAAACAGTGGGGCCCTTCCCAACCTTTCAATAACTGTTTCCTGGTACGAAAACCCGGCCTTGATAGTCCGTTCCTGAAGCTTGAAAACCTGCCGGGTAAAGAGAAGCTCCAGGAGATAGCATTCGCAGAACGCTATGATGACGTACTCCATAAAATGGCTCTCACTTTTGCCAGCGGGAACAACGTCAAGCTCCACGTTGCTGAGCCAGCGGCGGCCTGGCAGGCAATGCTGGCATTGAACGATGGTGGTATTTCTCGTCTCACTGATGCGCTCAGAGGCGTTGCCCATCTGGATTTCAAACTTCAGCGTCTGCGCGAACAGCTTCAGCAGTGTCGTACTGAGACAGGCGATCGCCGTCTTGGGCGGTGGTTTGAAAAAGAAGGTGATAGTCAAAAAGCCAAAAAACAAGCCATTGCTCAGGAGCTGTGGAAAGGGTTATCTACCCGGGCCCACGCTATGGGGGAGTTACTGAACTACCTTGAACTCCCTACAAACGAACTCAATAACATCTATCTCAGTATTCGCGATAAGCAAACACAGCCACAGAATACCGATGCGGCCCACCCTGAGCCGACCTTCGTTTCCAACCCGTTCGGCGACAGTCCATTTGGGGCAAATCCGTTTGGGGATTCTCCCTTCTCTGGGGCATCTACCGCCGAAGAGCCTGCGGTTGCCACCCCAGCGCCTCAGGCAGAAAGGGTGGGCCAGGACGATGAGTTCGCCCATCAGGCCTTCAAGACATGGGTGTCTCATCTGAGAGAATTATCGCAACAGCCTGCAATCCGGACCCAGTTAGGCATGAGCGGCGAACTTATCAATCTGCTCACCGATGAATTGATCGCAGCGGCGACTCGCATGGATCTAGAGGGTACATTGAAATCGGCACTTGCGGGTCAGGAACAGGCCAGCACGCGCCGTGAACAATTAATGCCACGCCAGGTGCTACGAGCGCAGCTGGCCATGCGCGATTTCATTGCCTGGTTTGGTTATATCGCCCTCCCGCAGGACAAGGTGCCTAACAGCTATATCGGTGAAAAAAAGAAAGTTTTCGCTCAGCAAGTCCGGCTGAGTAATGACGAGCTTCCCCAGTTGCCTGCGATTGCTCCACAGCCTGGCATTGCCTATATCGGCGACTGGCTATCGGCGCTGATGACCGTCGTCCAGGACAATGCAGGCCATAGCGCAACTCGCGACATCTCACTTGAGCATAATCAACAACTTGGTCACATCATTGCTAAATTGAAACAAGAGAACACGACATGTTAGCTAAAATCATCGCCTGTCACCCGGCAGAACCCGGCACAGCACAAATAATGATTCGCCTGCGCGGCGATGGGGAAATGCAGTCTGGCCTGACTTTTACGCTATGCAATAATGAGCAAAACTATCTTCAGCCTGAGGGTATCTGGAGCCCAATTCCTCACTGGTTTACCGTTGACGGTGGCTACGCGCTAGGTAATGGCACAGGTTTTCGCATAGGCCCTTCTCTGCTTGATCCCCTTCTGGCAAGCCCAAGCCAAGTGCTAATTCAGGTGAAGCTGGCTTCCGATGAAACGCGCAGTACAACTTTGCAGCTGGTTCGGGACGAGTTGTTCTCATCCGATGCTCGGGGTTATACCGATAATTACGGCAGCAGTAGCTTACTGGCTGCGCCTGAACCGACATCAGCCCCCACAAGTATTGCTGCTTCCGAGCCTGAACTCGCGCCAATTCAGCCTAAACAGGAGCCTATACGGAAACCTGAAACGAGATCGTCCCGTTTGCCAGTGATAGCCGGTATTTCAGCAGTTACGCTGCTGGCCTGCGGCGCACTTTGGTGGTTCTTTAGCCGCGATGCGGTTCTAGTGGCTCCGGCAGTGGTGGATAAACAGGCCGAAGCGCCGGTCGCTAACACCGCCGTCGAATGTTCGCCAGGTAACCTTGATAGTCAGAGCGAACTCGACTTTGTGCAAAGCTGCGTGCAGCAAAAGCTGGAGACCGGCAAATTGCTGGACATTATTCAGGCAGCAAAAGAGGCAAAAAAATGTGGCGTGGCACAGCGCTTGTACGCTAACCGTGCCCAGGGCGGCGATAACCAGGTCGCACTAGCCTACGCGGGCGAATACGATCCTAAATACCATAAGCCAAGCGAATGCTTCAAAGCACCAGATCCGGATACCGCAGCCTACTGGTATGAAACCGTCTTGCAAACAGAGCCTGACAACCAGAAAGCCAGGCAGCGCCTTGAGGAGCTAGGGAAATGATTCAGAAACCCCTGTGCTTTGCCCTGTCGATTCTCGGTTTGGCCTTCAGCAGCCATGTCCTGGCGGCTGACGGCCAAAAGCCGCTTTTACAGGAAGGAAAGAAAACCTTATATCAGCGCGTACTAACCACACCTGGCTGTAAGCTTGGCAAAACTGCTGGCGATGCCAGGGGCGTGCTACAGCCTGCTTTTAGTAGCCTCTATGTGTATGAAAAAGCAAAGGTCGGCGAAGAGAGCTGGATCAAAGTTGGGCCAGACAGTTACGGCAAAACTCTCGGCTGGCTGCCACAGTCCTGTACCGTTGACTGGAAAATGCAGCTCACCCTCGCGTTCACCAATCCAGCCAACCGTGACCGCCTGCTGTTTTTCAAAGAGCGAAAAACGCTGGATGATATTTTCTCAGCCCCAGACCCGGTTTCGCTGGTTGCTCCTCTGCGTGCCAGGTTAAAGCGTGATGGGCAAGCAGCCGGCGTGCTTGCTCAGGAACCTGAATATTTTGTTGACCTGAAAAAACAGTTCTACCTGCTACCTATCTTGAGCGGTGAAGAGGTGATGACTGAAGGCGGCTTTTATACTCGTTTGCTCAATGTTGCCTCCGTCAGTAAGGCCGCCCCTTCCCCTAAGCAAGAGGATGACGTTAATCAGCTTAAAGGATTCAAAGCCTCGGTCGTGTTTGTCATCGACTCGACGATTTCTATGGGCCCTTATATCGAGCGGACCAAAGAGGCCGTCAACAAAATCTACGGCAAGATCAAGCAAGAGCATCTGCAAGAACAGGTTAAATTTGGCCTCGTTTCGTTCCGCTCAAATAACAAAGCGGTTCCGGGGCTTGAATATAGAACACGTATTTATGCCGACCCAAATCAGGTAAAAGATGGCGACGATTTTCTGAAAAAGGTCGCGGACCTAAAAGAAGCGAAGGTATCAAGCTCCTTGTACGATGAAGATGCCTATGCTGGGGTACTCTCCGCGATAGACGACATCGACTGGAGCGCCTTCGGGGCTCGTTATATGGTGCTTATCACTGACGCGGGCGCCATTGACGGCAACAACAAACTGTCCGGTACCGGTCTGGATGCGCAGCAGCTCAGGTTGGAGGCCGGCAATCGCGGCATTGCTATCTATACCCTGCATCTGAAAACGTCCAGCGGCAAAAAAGATCACGCCAGGGCGGAAGGCCAGTATCGGGATCTCTCCATGTTCGACAGCACCCAGTCCAATCTTTACCAGGGCGTGGATGCCGGGGATATCAAAATGTTTGGCCAGCAGGTTGATACCCTGGCATCGGCCATTACTGAACAGGTAAAGGCCGCCTATATGGGCGATCCGGCTATCGGCAGTGCGCTCTATTCTAAAGATGAGGCAAAGCAGCCGACAGCCGAGCAGAAGTTACTTCAGGATACGGCATTGATTGGACATGCCATGCAGCTGGCCTATCTGGGGAAAAAGAATGACACCAGTGCTCCTCTGGTCTTTAAGGCATGGATCAGCGACCGCGATCTTATTAAGCAAAATATTCCGACCACCGACGTTCGTGTTTTGCTGACTAAGGGTCAATTAAGCGATCTGAGTGACGCCGTGAATCAAATTCTGCAGGCCGCCAATGAAGGCATGATCTCGCCTACCAAAATGTTTGAACGCCTGAGGACCATCGCCGCCACAATGGGGGCCGATCCCAATCAGCTTAAGCAGCAGGATAATGCCCGAATCAACGATCTTGGCATGCTGGGGGAATACCTTGCCGATCTCCCCTATCGCAGCGATGTGCTGAATCTTGATGAAGAAACATGGAAAAGCTGGGATGGCTTATCACAGGAAAAATTCATCCGCACCCTCTCGTCCAAACTGCGTCACTATCAAAAATACAATGCGGATGTTGACCGCTGGGTTGAGCTTGCAAAAGGCAGCGACCCACGTGATCGAGTTTACCCCGTTCCACTGGAAATGATGCCCTGATGCTGCACATTAATAATTTGTGCATCATTCGTGGAAATGGCGATACAGCACATCAGGTTACCCTGCCGCAGCTCAAGCTGCGGCAGGGACAGATTATGGCGATTACCGGCGAAAGTGGGTGTGGCAAAAGTACGCTGCTTGAAGCCATTGGCCTACTCTTGCGGCCCAGTGACATCAGCGATTTTTCGCTACAAAGTGCTCAACAACGCCTCGATGTCGCGGCACTTATCAAACAAGACAGGCAAAACGAATTGGCAAAAATTCGCGCACGTTTGCTGGGCTTTGTTCTGCAAAATGGCGGTCTGCTTCCTTATTTGACGGTACAGGAAAACATTTTGCTTCCCTGCCAGCTATTGGGCATTGTGCCGGACAAGCCGATGCTCAACAGAATCGTTGAAAGCCTTAAGCTCGGCCCGCTACTGAAGAAATACCCTGCGCAGCTGTCGTTTGGCGAAAGGCAAAGAACCGCCTTCGCCAGAGCAGTATCACATCGCCCAGAGTTAGTGCTAGCCGATGAGCCTACGGCCGCACTCGATCCACACAATGCACGGCAGCTGTTTAGCCTGTTTATCGATCTCGTCCGGCAGGAAGGAATGATGGCGCTGGTCGTTTGCCACGACTGGCCGCTGATAGAGCAATTCAATTTGCCTTGCCTGAGAGCACGATCCGGCGGCAATTCCGCTAGCATTCCTGAACGTCGCGAGCAGGGAGGAACCGCCTTTGTTCTCTAATCGTATTGGCCTACTTGGTCGCCTTGCGCTGCAGGATCTGTGGCATGACCGCGTGATCTCTTTTTGTATCATTTCCTCCTTGACTGCCGTTATTGCGCCTTTACTCCTGATGTTTGGTTTGCGCTTTGGCATCGTCAGCCAGCTGCAGGATGATCTGGCTAAAGATCCCCGCAATCTCGAAATCCGCATGCTCAACAGCGGCAGCTACGACCAAGCCTGGATTGACCAATTGCGCCAGCGTCCCGACGTTGGGTTTGTTATGGGCCAACCCCGCTCCCTCAACACCGTCGCTGATTTACAAACTGACGCCCGTCGCTTTATTGAAAATGCGGAAATCATACCTACTGGCAAAGGCGATCCTCTGCTGGGGACGTTAGAAATACAAGGCCAAAATACGGTGGTGTTAACGCAAGAGGCTGCACGTAAATTAGGCGTTAAGGCGGGCGAAACGGTCACCTTACGAGTAAGCCGCCAGATTGAAGAGCGCCGGGAATGGGGGCGTATAACGTTAAACGTTGGCGGAATATTACCTGCAACTTACTTCAACCGGGCCGCAATCTTTACGCAGCCTGAATTACTGATGATGCTTGAGCATTTTAGAGATGGTTATGCTACGCCTGAATTAGGCGTGAATCGCGGCACTCAACTTGATAATCGCCCTCCTCGCTATGCACGCGCCAGGCTGTACGCCAAAGATATTGATCGGGTTGCAAGCCTGGAACGCGAGCTCAGAGCACAACGCATCGAAACGGTAAGTCGCCTGGCCGACATTGAAAATGTTAAAAGCATTAATCACGTATTGGGCGTAATTTTTAACACCATCGCCGCGACGGCGCTTATTGGCTGTATCACCTCGCTTATCGGCTCATTTATCGCCAACGTCGACCGCAAACGCAAACACATAGCCGTGCTGCGTCTCCTTGGATTTACCGGGCCCGCCGTCGGCCTGTACGTTCTCTTCCAGGGTGCCCTGCTCAGTCTTTTAGCCTATGTTGGCGGCTACAGTATCTACCTTATCGCAAGCCAGGTCTTCAACCGGTCGTTGGCTGGCAGCCAGATGACCGATCAAATGCTGTGCAAAATCACTCCTTTCCACAGCCTTATCGCGCTGGCGTTGACCGTTATTGTTGCGCTTTTAGTCGCCGCTATTGGCGCCAGGAGAGCCATTAATATTGAACCCGCTCAAAGTCTACGCGAAGTCTGATGTAGCCCTCTGTTTAAACCTCTTTAATACAACCGGAGATTGTTCGTGACCTTTACTTCCCAAGCCATGCCCTATTGGCTAGCGATTGGTTTTTTGATTAACCTGCCACCAGCCTTTGCGGAACCCTGGGCCAGCAATACCTGGAACCCAAAACCCGACAACGAAGACATCATATTGCCAATGCCGTGTGAAGGCTCAATGGCATTTCGCCGGGTAGAAATTCCCCTGCAGGCTCCGTTGGATGATTTGCCGGTTACGTTGGGCCAGGATGGTGGCGACTGGGGCGTCGTTGAACACAGCTACCCCGCGTTTATTGCCGGCAGTTTTACCGATGCAAAAAAAGGCAAAGGTCGCTATTACCTTGTCGCCAAATATGCGCTTACCTCTTTGCAATATCAGTCGCTTATGGATGACAATTGCCCAACGCCATCACGTAAGTTGAGCACACCCGCTACGGGTATGAGCTGGTTTGATGCCGTCAATGCCGGGAATAAATACAACCAATGGTTACGTACTCACGCTGCTGACAAGCTACCCCAGGAAGACGGCAGTGCCGGATTTGTAAGATTGCCGACCGAAGTGGAATGGGAATTTGCGGCGCGAGGAGGCCTTAAAGTTAACAGCGCTGAGTTTAGGGATGTGCATTATCCGATGGATGATGTGAAAAACTACGAATGGTTTTCCGGGGCACAATCTTCTAACGGCAAAGTACAGCTCATTGGTTTGCTCAGTCCGAATCCTCTTGGCCTGTATGACATGCTTGGTAATGTTTCAGAAATGATGTTCACCCCTTTTTATCTTAACAAGCTGAACCGCCTGCACGGTCAGGCTGGCGGCTTTGTGGTTCGAGGGGGAAATTTCCAGTCTGACGCATCAGAAATCCGCAGTGCCGCGCGTAAAGAGGTGAATTATTACGACAATGCCACGCCATTCACCAGCAAAACGATCGGCCTGCGTCTGGTACTTGTCGCGCCAACCATCACCTCAACAGACAAAGTGAAGCTGTTAGAAAAAAATTGGGAAAAACTGGGAGCAGAAAGTCAGACTCCCGAGACAAAAAAAGAGGCAGGCAAGGACACAGCAAAAGCGTTAAATAGTCTTGCCTCCGGCGTTGAAGATGCCGCGTTGAAGCAAAAACTTAAGGATCTGGAAAATCAGCTACGAGCCAGCAACCAGAAACAGCAAGAAGAGCGCGCCCAATCCATTCGTGCCAGCCTTAACCTCGGATCTTTTCTCTGCACAAAGCTTCAGGACGATGGCCGATTCCTTGATTTCTTAAACCACAACTACGAACTGTTATGCAAAGATAAAGACGCCAGCGATGCCAATTGCGCAATTCGTAAAACAAAACTTGGTGAGCAGAAAGACCGACTTCAGCAGCTTACCGGCTATTACGCAAGCAGCCTTGTTGAGTCTTCCACACTTTACGGACAGAACGCACTAAAACAGGAAGTCAGCGTCTTTGACCAGATGCTCACGCTCAATAAACGGCTATCAGGGTTGAAACCTTTCCTTTCAGTTCACTGGCAAAACCAACAGAAATACCTGGAAAACGGCAAAATTGATGCCGCCAGCTGGCTCGACAGCTGCAAAAAAATTGGCGGGAACACACCGTAAAAACGATAAGAAACCCACGCTGACGGTGGGTTTCTTATGCTGTGGATTCACAGCCCGGCGGGGCGCGGCACCTCGAAATAGTTACCGTTAATATCCTTCTGGTAATAGCTGCCGTTACGCACGTAATAACGCTTGCCGTTGTAATCCAGAACGCTGATGCCGCCCCCTGGGCTTGACGGCGTTTCAACCCGAATGTACTCCGCACCCTGACGCTGGTAATAAATACCGTTGACCACGTAATAGGTCAGCCCGCCGACGATAATGGCCGTTGCCAGCCCCGGCAGCACGGTCAGACGCGGCCCCGGATAGAAGTAATGCGGCCCGGCGTAATAACGAGGACCAGACCAGAACCCCGGCCCATGACCGAACCAGGGGCCAGGGCGTGCCTGCGCCAGCGACGGGACAATCATCAGCGCAGACATTGCCAAAATAGACAGAGACTTTTTCATCTTAAACACTCCTGACCTGCGGCTGAACGCGAGCTTTGGCCCGCTTTATGTCGATTATAATCCCGCGCCCAGAGGCATTACCGTAGGGGAATGGTAAATCCCTGAAATCTCCACAATCCCGCGTCTGGCGCCTTTATTTATCCATAGATGTAAAAAATCCACGCAAAGCGTGGATTTATTTGTCTGCAAGAATGCTGGCGTTATTTTATTCGAAACAAACGTCAGGATTATCCGCCAGAGAAACAAAGGTCTTGCTGTTTTTATCCAGCGTGCGAATTTCGCCGCTTTCGATATCGTAAACCCAGCCGTGCAGACGCAGGCCGTTATTACGCAGGCCAACGGCCACGGAAGGATGCGTTTTAATGTTGTTCAGCTGCGCGATGACGTTTTCTTCTACCATGGCGTTGACCTTGTCGGTCTCGTTATCCCAGGTTTTCTTTTCGACTACCGCTTTTGCCGCATCGGAATAGTGCAGCCAGTGGGCCACGGCAGGCATCGGGTCCAGACACTGGCAGGAGGCAATGGCTTTCATCGCGCCGCAGTTAGAGTGCCCGCAAATCACAATATCCGTCACGCCAAGCGCCACAACCGCGTATTCGATAGTCGCTGAGACCCCGCCCGGTTCCGGGCCGAAGGAAGGCACGATGTTACCGGCGTTACGAATAACGAAGAGCTGTCCCGGCTCCTGCTGGGTCACCAGCTCCGGCACCAGGCGGCTGTCGGAACAGGAAATAAAAAGCGCTTTAGGATTTTGGCTGGACGCCAGGCTGCGAAAGAGCTCTTTGCGCTGCGGAAAAATCTCTTTCTGGAAGTTAAGGAAACCTTCGATGATATGTTGCATAGCACATTCTCTTGTTCTGTAGTGACCACGATATGATAGAGATCACATTGAGTTAGTCCAGTCCCAACGCGCCAAAAGGGCATTTTTCTTACCTTGTTAGCCAGCCAAAAAGCCCACGCATTTCATGGGCTTTCTCGGCGCTACACCAGGCAAATTCTCAGCCGCATCGAGCTTTAATCGCCGAAACATTTCTTTCCAGGTTCGCCGGGTCGTATTCCGATAGCTGGAAATTAAAGCCATGGTTCTTGCGTAAATCAAGACGCTCCGGGCGCAGCATCTTCGGGTTACCGTCGACGTCAAACAGCTTAGCGATATGCCCCGGGTCGACTCTGCCCTGCGACATGTTCATAAAGTGCGTGTTGATATCATTCATCGACAGCGGATGTGACGCTTTCTTGCTCATCCAGTCGTCAAGCCGAAGCGGACGGGTTGCGCCGTCGCCTAAATCAGACTGATAGATAAACGCATCGCGCCGTGGTTTAGCGCTGGCGGGAAGGTCTATCACGTACGCATGCCCAAGACCCGCATCATTCACCCGCAAAATGAAATTCTTATGGGCAGGTAAATTCGCCAGTTGATGCTGAAGCTGCGACAAAGACATGGTATGCCCGTGTTCAAAAGCGTAGCTGAAGTGGTCCGTATCCAGGAACAGCTTCATCACGTTATTCGCGGTGACGCCGCAAACTGGCTCATTGATGCGCTTGCTGCTGCCCAGCATCGCCTCCACCTCATGCTTCGGCATTCCCCAGTCTCGTGCCGTATTCGTGATGTTATCGTCTATCGCCTTCAGCAGCGCCGAAGGGCTTTTATGGTGAATAGGCGTGGAATTATCATCGCTGTTAAGCAGCACGTTTGCTCTCAGGTTTTTGGCGCTTAGCTTCGCGAAGTCCTGCACCATGCGGGTTGACGGGTTATTGACGCTGCGGGACGAAGAAGCCGTGGCCGACGTTCTGGCAGTCCGACTTTGCTGGCTATTTTGCGCCTGCAGGCGCGGATCTGGCTGTGCAGGACGGAAGGTATTAAGCAGGTTTCTCATCTGAGGGTATTCCACTCGTTGGCTATTTGAGGCTGAGTGGTAATGACGAGATTCAGGTTCCCGAAGGAGTAAAAAAACCCACGCCTGGGCGTGGGCTGGAGAGTTTTTTCAGCCGATCATGAAAAAACGGTTAAGACGTTAGCTGCTTTAGCACCTGAGCAAAACCGGCCTTAACCTCTTCATCTCTGGCATGTCGTCCGTCGCGTATGACCCATTTCCCGCCGGTCATCACTTCTTTTATTGGGTTAGAAGAGCAGGCAAAAATCCAGCGGTTCAACAGTTCATTGTCTTTCGCCGTCGCCAGGAACGGATCGTTGCCGTCCAGCACCAGCCAGTCAGCTCTTGCCCCCACGGCCAGCTCGCCAATGTTTTGCCCCAGCGCCATTCGCCCGCCGTGCAGCGCCCCCTGATAAAGCACGTTGCCGACATAAGGCTCGGCCTCGAGGTGAAGCAAGTTGCGGCGGCGGTTATTGAGGCGCTGGCCATATTCAAACCAGCGCAAATCCTCGCTCACGCTAACGCTGATATGGCTGTCGGAACCGATCCCCCAGTTACCGCCCTGCTGCAGGAATGCTTGCCCTGGGAAAATGCCGTCACCCAGGTTTGCCTCGGTGGTCAGGCATAGCCCGGCTACGGCGCCAGACTCAGCAATAAGGCGGGTTTCACTTTCGGTGATGTGGGTGGCATGAATCAGGCACCAGCGCTCATCAACCGGCATATTTTGATACAGCCATTCCACAGGGCGCAGGCCGGACCAGGCCAAACAATCCTCAACCTCTTTGCGCTGCTCGGAGATATGAATATGCACCGGCTGAGGCTGCGCCTGGCTTTCCAGCACGATACGCATTTGTTCCGGCGTAACCGCACGCAGCGAATGGAAGCACAGCCCTGCGCGCTGCATCGGTTCCGGGGCAAGCGCCGTGGCAATGCTGTCGTACAGTTTCAGGTAGCTGTCGGTATCGTTTATGAAGCGACGCTGCCCTGCCGAAGCGGGCTGCCCGCCGAAGCCAGAGTGCGAGTAGAGCACCGGGAGCAGCGTCAGGCCAATGCCGATATTTTTTGCCGCGTGGGCAATGCGCAGCGCCAGCTCGGCAGGCTGCGCGTAAGCCTTACCGTCAACGTCGTGGTGCAGGTAGTGGAATTCGGCCACCGAGGTGTAGCCGGCCTTCAGCATTTCGATATACAGATAGCTGGCGATAGTCTCCAGCTGTTCGGGGGTGATTTTGCCCACCAGGCGGTACATCAGGTCACGCCACGTCCAGAAGCTGTCCGCCGGGTCGCCAACCACTTCCGTCAGCCCGGCCATCGCCCGCTGAAAAGCGTGTGAATGCAGGTTCGGCATGCCCGGCACCACAACCCCCTCAAGCCGGATATCGTCGGCCCCCGGCACGCTGTTGCATTCCAGGGAACTAATCACCCCCTGCGGCGAAACGCCCAGTTTGACATTCTCCGCCCAGCCCTGCGGCAGAAGCGCTTTTGCCGCGAAATATACCGCCATATCAGCACCCCGGTTTGATGTTAATCAATTGTATATACATGCATGTATATATACATCCAAATAGGGGTAGAGTAAACTTTAAAGGATACCCGGGCGAGGAATGATGAATGGCACAAAACGACGTTTTTAAAGCAGCGGCAGAGACCGAAAATCTGGACCAGCCGGCCCCTTTTTATGAAAGAGTCAAAATCATTATTAAGACCAACATTCATAGCGGGCTGTGGCCGGTAAACTACCGCGTGCCATCGGAAAGCGAGCTGGTGAATCAGTTCGGCTATAGCCGCATGACCATCAACCGCGCCCTGCGCGAGCTGACCGCCGAAGGCCTGCTGGTTCGCATGCAGGGTATCGGGACATTCGTGGCCGAAGTTCGTGGCCAATCCGCGCTGCTGGAAATCAACAATATTGCCGACGAAATCGCCAGCCGCGGGCACCGTCATCACGCTCGCGTGCTGGAGCTAACCCAGGTCTATGCCGACGCGCAGCAGGCGATGGCGTTCAATTTACCTAAAGGCAGCCGCCTGTTCCATTCGCTGATTTGCCACTACGAAAACGGCGTGCCGGTGATGCTGGAAGACCGCCTGGTGAACTCGCTGATCGTCCCGGACTACTTCCAGCAGGATTTCACCCGCATCACGCCCAACGCCTATCTTTCGTCCATCGCGCCTATCGTTGAAGGCGAGCACATTATTGAGGCGGTGAACGTGCCTCGCGAAGAGTGCGCGTATCTGGAAATCGACGAGCACACGCCCTGCCTGCAGGTTAATCGCCGTACCTGGACCGGGCGGCAGAACAAAAAAATCGTCACCAGCGTGCGCCTGGTTTACCCCGGCTCGCGCTACCGCCTCGAAGGAAGCATGCATAAATGATCCAGCTTCTGCCCTACGAGCAATGCCCGGAAATGCCATGGAAAAACGGCCAGGGCGTAACGCGGGAGATTTACCGCTGCCCGGCAACGAATGACTACGACTGGCGTATTTCGGTGGCGACCATTCGCCATGACGGCCCCTTCTCTCGCTTCCCCGGCTACCTGCGCAACATCAGCGTGCTGGAAGGTGAAGGCATGTATCTCACCGTCGATGGCGAAAAGAGCCCGCTCATCCCACCGTTCCAGGCCACCGATTTCAACGGTGAAAGCGACGTCTCCTGCATTATTCAGGGCGGCCCGCTGCTGGACTTTAACGTCATCTATAAGGCAGACGCTACTAAAGCCGCTGTCAGCTGGCTGCGAGAAGGCACCTGGACGCACCAGCAGGGCACGCAGCTGCTGTTTAATGCGGGCGAATCGCTGGAGATTGACGTCAGCGGAGAACGACACGTTTTGCAGCCCTACGACAGCCTGTTGATTAGCGCCCCGGCGACAATCCGCGTGGTTTCCGCTGCTCCTTCCCTTTTTGCGCGCGTCACCCTTAGCGCATAAAAAAACCGGCAGACTGGCTGCCGGTTTCATCTATATCTCACCTCATCGCCCCTTAAACTCAGGCGACTGCTTATTTTTAAACGCCGCCAGCCCGGCCGCCCTGTCCTCACTGTCGGCTATCAAAGCAGAGAGCGATCTTTCATAGGCCACGCCTGCGCTGAGCGGCATTTCATAGCTCGCCGCCACGGCTTTTTTAATCATCATCGCCGCCAGCGGCGCGGCTTTAGCCACCTGATTTGCCAATATTAACGCCTGCTCCTCAAGTGAATCCGTCACGCGGCTGACAAGCCCGGCACGCAGGGCTTCCTGCGCGTCAATTCTTCTGCCGCTCAATAGCATGTCCATCGCCAGCGATTTGCCGACGGCGCGCACCAGCCGCTGCGTGCCTCCCGCACCGGGGATAATGCCGATGTGGCTTTCCGGCAGGCCAAAAACGGCGCTTTGGTCGGCGATAATCATGTCGCACAGCAGCGCCAGCTCAAGCCCGCCGCCGAGGGCGTAGCCGGAGACGGCGGCAATCAGCGGCGTTTCGATTTCCGCGACCCTGTCCCACTTCTCGCTAAACCCACTGCGCCACAGCGTGGTTGCCGAAGCGGAAGCCAGCGTGCCGGTATCCGCTCCGGCAGAGAAGGCTTTGGGTGAACCAAACAGAACTATCGCCCTGACGTCCGCTCGCCCGTCCAGCTCCTTTAGCGTGCTGACCAGCTCATCCAGCATTTCAGCGGTTAGCGCGTTATATTTTTGTGGCCGGTTGAGGGTGACCACGGCAACCGCGCCGTCCACGCGGGAGAGAATATCACTCATGCTTATCGCTCCCGGTCAGGTGCCTGACCGTTTCATCACGCTTGCGCATTGCGGCTGAGGCTGCCTCAGCGGTCCAGGCATAAAAGCCCTCGCCGCTTTTTACGCCGAGTTTGTTGTCGGCCACCTTCTCTTTCAGCCAGGCAGGTAATTGGCTGCTGTTATCCAGCGCGGGCAGCAAGATCCCGGCGACTTTTTCCACCGTATCCAGCCCGGCAAAATCCATCAGCTTCATCGGCCCCATCGCCGCCCAGCGCGGAGCAAGGGTTCTCTGCACCGCACGGTCGACATCCTCCACTGAACCAATCCCGGCATCCACCAGATAAAGCGCCTCGCGCAGCATCGCATACTGCAGCCGGTTGATAATAAAGCCCGGAATATCCTGATTAACGGTGATCGTCTCTTTGCCCAGCTGCTGGCAAATATCCCGCACCCGCTGGCAGACCTCGTCCGCCGTGTTTTCACCGCGCACAATCTCGATCATCGGCATGGTATCCGCCGGATTAAACCAGTGCATGCCGATCAGCCTCTGCGGCTGGCTCAGGGCCGACGCCAGCAGCGTGATGGACACGCTTGAGGTGTTGGTGGTTATCACGCAGTCAGCGCTAACCTGCTGTTCGATGTCATTCAGCACGCGCTGTTTCAGCGCCACGTCCTCGGCCACGTTTTCAGAAACCAGGTCAGCGTCGGCCAGGCAAGCCTCCAGCGACGTCGTGAATGCCACGTTTTCGCTGGCAGCGAGCGAGTCCACAATAGTTCGAGCTTTATCAAGCGTTGATTCAGAACGCGACCACAGGCTAACGCGGTAACCCGCCCGCGCCATAACGACGGCGATTCGCGCGCCCATCGTTCCGGCCCCGACCACCGCCACTTTCTTTATTTGCACCATTTACGTTCTCCGCCGGTTAAATTACGCCCTGCGCCTTTAACTGATTAAGCGTTGCCTCGTCGATCGCCAGTAATTCTTGCAGCACGCTTGCCGTATGTTCGCCCAGCGCAGGCGGCACCAGCGCGGGCTCTGCCGTCATGGCGCTCATTTTCACCGGCTGCGGAACAATAGATATGTTGCCTGCCGTCGGGTGTTTCACCTGCTTAACAAGCTCGCGCTCTCGCGCATAATCACTGGTAAGGATTTGATCGAGGCGCAGAACGGCGGAGGCCGGAACGCCTGCGCTGTCTAGAATGGCCTGCGCATCATTGACGGTTTTATCAGCCAGCCAGCGCTCTATTTCTACACGAAGCGGCTGCTGGTTAGCCAGGCGCAGCGGGTCCGTGAGATACAGCGGATCGCTCGCCAGCTCGGGCTTTTCCATCGCCGAGCAAAGCTGGCGGAACAGCTTGTCGTTGGCGACCGCAATCACGATGTGGCCATCCTGAGCAGGATAGCTGTCCATCGGGGCACTGATAGGATGCGCGTTCCCGAGCCGCCCGGCGGGAGGCTGGCCGCCAATCCACTGGGTAAGGGAAACCATTTGCATCGTCACCATGGTATCCAGCATCGAGACATCAAGATGCTGCCCCTGGCCGCCGATCCCGCGCTGCAGCAGCGCGGCAAGCACCGCCCAACTGCCGTACAGCCCGGCGACCACGTCACCAATGGCATCGCCAACTCGGGTTGGCTCCCCTTCCGCCCAGCCGGTGACCTGCATAATGCCGCCATAGGCCTGCACGATGTGGTCGTAAGCGGCTTTGTGCGCCATCGCCCCTTGCTGCCCAAACCCGGAAATGCTGGCATAAACCAGCCGCGGATTAATCTCCTGCAGCGTCGGGTAGTCGATGCCGAGGCGTTTGGTTACGCCCGGCCGGAAGTTTTCCACCAGCACGTCGGCCTGCGCCACCAGCTGCTTGAGGATGGCTAACCCCTCCGGGGCTTTTAAATCCAGGGTGACGCTTTTTTTGCCGTGGTTAAGCTGCATGAAGTAGCTGCTTTCCCCGGCAATGTGGGGGGTGAAGCTGCGGGAGTCATCCCCGCTGCCCGGCATCTCAATCTTGATGACTTCGGCCCCCAGATCGTTCAGTAAGGAAGCGCACCACGGGCCAGCCAGCACGCGGGATAGATCAAGCACTCTGATGCCTTTTAGCGGCTGCAAAGCTTCACTCATGTTCTGACTCCTCAATCAGGGAGAGCAGCCTTTGGCTCAGCTCGCCTTCGGCAATCAAATCCCGCACGGCATGCATGTCCGGGTACAGCGCGGTGTCCGTCTCGCGGAACGGCACAAGCTCGCGCACCATGCCCAGCGTCAACTCCGCGCCGACGGAGGCACGCAGCGGACGATGGAACTCCAGCGCCTGGCTGGCACACAGCAGCTCGATGGCAACGATATCCACCGCATTGCTCACCGCCTGCAGCGCCTTGCGAGCCGAAGAAACGCCCATGCTGATATGGTCTTCCTGCCCGGCGCAGGTGGTGACGGTATGCACGCTGGACGGCGCGGCCAGGCTGCGGTTATCCCCCGCCAGTGCGGCGGCAACGTAAGGCGGGATCATCATCCCGGAGTTAGCGCCGCTTCTGCCGACCAGGAACGCCGGCAGGCCACTCAGGTGCACGTTGGTAATACGGTCGGATCGAGCCTGAGACGCCGTGCTGACCTGGGCAATGGCTATCGCCAGAGAATCCAATGCCAGCGCCAGCGGGGCACCGTGGCCGTTGCCGCCGGGAAGAATAACCAGCGCGTCGTCTTCGATAAGGAAGACCGGGTTGTCGGTGACCGAGTTCAGCTCGATGGTGACAATCTGGCGGCAATGGGCGAGCTGGTCGCGCACCGCGCCGTGGATTTGCGGAATACAGCGCAGGCTCAGAGCATCCTGTACGCGGTGGTCGCGGTAGCGGGCAAAGATCTCGCTGCCGCTCAGCAAGCGGCGCAAAATCGCGGCGGTTTTTTGCTGCCCGTCGTGCGGACGCAGGGCGTGCAGCCTTGCGTCGTAGCCACGGGTGTTGCCCTTAAGCGCTTCAAGGCACATGCCCCCCGCCATATCCGCCACCGGCAACAGGCGCTCAAAATCATGCACGGCCAGACACGCCAGCCCGGTGATTTCATAGGTGCCGCTTATCAGGGCATGACCTTCACGCGGGCCAGGGATTCGAGGGGCAATGCCCGCCTTTGCCAGGGCTTCGGCGGACGGCAAAAGCTCGCCCTGATACCAACACTTCCCTTCCCCAAAGAGAGACAGGCCGATATGCGCCGTCGCAATTAAATAGCCAACCGAGCCGCCCGCAGGCGACCAGGGCGTGACCTGGCGGTTAAGCATTTCGGCCATGCGTTTCGCCAGCCCGGCGCTAACGCCGCTGTAGCCCTGCAGCAGCGACTTCAGCATCACTGCCATCATCGCGCGCACTTCACGCCCCGACAAATCTGGCCCCATTCCACAGGCGTGGCTGCGCAGCATGTTCAGCTGCACGCTGGCAATTTGATCGGCAGACAGGCGCTCCGTCACCAAATCACCCACCCCGGTGGTCAGCCCGTAAATTACCTGTCCTTCATCTATTGCCCGGCGAATATAGCCGCTCACGCTGTCCATGTTCGCCAGCGCTTCTTCGGCCAGCGCGACCGGAGCCCCGTCGGCAATGCGCACTAACTCTTCGATAGTGGTCTGCGCTCTGCCCAGGGTCACGGCCTGATGCAGGTGAGCGGAGGAGCCAGTTTGTCTTGTCATTGTGCGCCCTTACTTGCTCAGGCCATGTTTAACCAGCCACTGATGAGCCACGTCATCAATGCTGGCGAATTCGGCAAGCTGCCCGTTCATGGCAATCAAATCTGCGGTGGTTAGCTGCGCAGACACTTCGTTCAGCGTGTTCTCAATCGTCGGGTTCAGCGTGGCGGTGGCGACAATCGGAACGATGTTTTGTGCCGCAAACAGGTTTTTCGGATCGGCAAGCGCCACCAGATGATCTTTCTGAATTTCCGGCGTGGTGGACGTTAAGTCAGCCGCCTGGATTTGATTATTTTTCAGCGCGGTCAGCGTCAGCGGGCCTGCGACATCCAGCACTTTGAAGCTCTTGAAGTTCAGGCCATAGACTTCTTTCAGCCCCGGCACGCCTTCATGGCGAGTTTTCCATTCTGCCGGGCCACCCAGGATAAGTTCTGCCGCATGAGGCTTCAGGTCATCAATCGTTTTGAGCTGGTATTTATCCGCCGTTTTTTTGGTCACGGCGATAACGTCGCTGTTTTGCGCCACGGCGGTGTGCAGCATTTTCACTTTTGCAGGCAGCTTCGTCGCCAGCGCGGCCGCCACTTCATCAGAGCTGTGCGCTTTATTATTGGCGTCCAGGTAGCTCAGCAGCGCGCCGCTGTATTCAGGGATAACGTTAATGGAGCCGTCGAGCAGAGCCGGAATGTAGACTTCGCGGCTGCCGATATTCAGCTTCTTCTCCACCGGGATGTTTTGCGCTTCCAGGGCTCCGGCATAAATCGTCGCCAGCAGCTGGTTTTCCGGGAAATCAGCCGAGCCAATAATCACCTTCTGGCCCGAGTCCGCCGCCCACGCGGAGGAAACAACGGACAGCATCGCGGCACTCAACAGCGTCAAACAACGTTTCTTCATATTCATCGCGTTCACCTTGTGTAATTAACGGGCTCAACATCACTGGGTTTTGATACGTCGGGAAATACCGTGGGAAACCACGTACTTCACCGAAAGGGAAAAGAACACATCCACAAGCAGCGCCAGCACGGCAACCAGCACCGCGCCGGCGGTCATCTGCGCAAAATCGTTGGCCGCACGGCCATCGATAATTAATCGGCCAAGGCCGCCCAGCGAGACATAGGCCGCGATGGTGGCGGTAGAGATAATCTGCAGCGTGGCGCTGCGAATGCCGGAGAGAATGAGCGGCGTGGCGCACGGAAGCTCAACCTGCGTCAGCACCTGGAACGGCGTCAGGCCAATGCCTTTGGCGGCATCATGCACGCTCGGGTCAACGGAGCGGATGCCCGCATGCACGCCGAGCGCTATCGGCGGCAGCGCCAGCACCACCAGCACGATGATGCACGGCAGAATAAAGGCCATATCCGACTCGAAATAGCCCGCCATCAGGATAACCAGCAGGATAATCAGGCCAAACGAAGGCAGCGAGCGCAGCGCGTTGGTGGTGCCAATCAGCAGCGCTTCGCCCTTACCGGTATGGCCGGTGTAGCAGCCCACCGGAAAAGCAATGGCAATCGCTATCGCCAGCGCCACGGCGCTGTAGCCAATGTGCTGTGCCAGCAGCGGGAGAATACCGTCATCGCCATACCAGTGGCTGAGCGTAAAGAACCAGTCAGACATACATTATCCCCTTATTGGCTGCCAGCGGCTTAAAGAGCGGGTGACGGCGACGACCACGCAGTCAAGGACGAAAGCCAGCACGATACACAGCACGATGCCGGCAATAATCGGCGTCAGAAACTGCAGTTGAAACCCCTGGGTAAACAGCGACCCCAGCTGCGGGGCACCTATCAGCGCGGCGACGGAAACAATACTGACGTTGGAAACCACGGCCACGCGCATCCCGGAACCAATGACCGGCACCGCCAGCGGCAGGTCAACCTGGAAAAACTGATGTATCGGCTTATAGCCGAGGGCAAAAGCGGACTGCCGGGTGTCAGTGGGCACCGAGTCCAGCCCGTCACACACCGTTCTGACCAGCAGCGCAAAGCTATAAATGGTCAGCGCCACCACCACGTTAATCGGGTCAAGGATTTGCGTATTGAGCAACGGCGGCAGCAGCACAAACAGCGCCAGGGACGGGATGGTGTACAGCAGCCCGAACAGGTTAAGGATGACGCCCTTTACGCGCGGCATGCTGCACACCAGCCAGCCAGCGGGAATAGCCAACAGCAGGCCAATCAGGATTGGCGTGACCGAGAGGTAGAGGTGCCACAGCAGTAAATGAAAGATTTTGTCGCTTTGCGCCCACAGCCAGTCAAATTTCATACCGCCTCCCGCGCCATGGATTTACACGCGTCCAGCACGTGATCCAACCCCAGCGTGCCCAGCACTTCGGCTCGGTCGTCAATCACCACGGCGCGGTGGCACGGTGAGCTGAGCGCGGAGTCCAGCATCTGGCGCAGCGTGCCGCTTTGCGGGTAGAAGGTGGCGCCCAGATTAATGTGCTCAGGGACAACGGCTTCGACCTGCTGATGGGTGTCAAACCAGCCGCAGGCTTTACCTTCGCGGGTCACCAGCAGCCAGCGCTGCACCGCAATGTTGCGCGCCATTTCAATCGGCGTGCCGACCTCGGCAGTCGGCTCCGTCTGCATCGACGCCAGCGGCCCTGAATTGTAGAAACTCAGCTTGCGGTAACCCCGGTCACGGCCAATAAAATCGGCCACGAAATCACTTTGTGGCGCGTTAAGCAGCTCCCCCGGCGAGGCCATCTGCCCCAGCTTCCCGCCGGGCTTCAGCACCGCCACCAGGTCGCCCAGCTTCATCGCCTCATCGATATCGTGAGTCACCATAATGATGGTTTTGCTGACTTCTTTCTGAATGCGCAGGAACTCTTCCTGCAGCTGATCGCGCACCACCGGGTCCACGGCGCTGAAGGGTTCATCCATCAGCATAAACTCCGGGTCAGCGGCCAGCGCACGGGCAACCCCCACGCGCTGCTGCTGCCCGCCAGAAAGCTGCCACGGATAGCGCTTTGCCAGCTGCGGAGCCAGGCCAACGACCTCAAGCAGCTCGCCTGCTCTTGCGCGGGCTTTGGCCTTGGCCATGCCGTTGAGGATCGCCGTGGTGGCGATGTTGTCGATAATGTTTTTGTGAGGGAACAGGCCCGCATTCTGAATAACGTAGCCGATGCGCCGACGCAGCTGCACCACGTCCATTTCTGCGGTGGACTCACCATTAAGCAGGATTTCGCCGGAGGACGGCTCAATCAGCCGATTAATCATCCGCAGTGACGTCGTTTTCCCACAGCCTGAAGGGCCTACCAGCACGGTGATTTTGCCGCCGGGTGCGGTCAGGTTCAGCCCATCCACCACGACCGTTCCGTCGTCGTAAAACTTGGTCACATTGTTGAAAGTAATCATCGCTACGCCTCATGGTCATCTGGCTGCCGAAGAAATGAACGGCTGCGTAAAAAAGCTATGTATAGCATTGTATGTACAATCTGCAAAGCCTGTGCCATAACAAAAACGCAACATTGAAATAAAGACAATTTATTGTTTAAAAACAAATATATGTTCATTTTATTAAATTTTAAATGTGATCTAACCGTGATTTTTATCAGGATTAAACGGTGCCTTCCGAGCGGTTTACCAGCTATCTGAACTGCTCTTTTTGCCCTAAAAAGGATCAATCGCTTTGTAAAGAGCGCCAAAATAGTGCATCCAGGCGAGTTTTTAGCGGGATATATGA
>NZ_JACARU010000049.1:0-40765 GCF_013386425.1 Cedecea sp. P7760
CGTCGCAGACGCATCAAATAATCGGTCTTGGTAAGTTTGGTAGTCATAAATTCGCCTTAAGTATTTTAATATTTTTTAGAACGAGTGGCTTACTGGGTTAGCGCGGCTCTCGCTGATGAAACATCTGAACAAGCGATTCCCTGATTTACGCCACCGCTGCAGATCCTGTGCGTTAATGCCGTAATTGCTAAATAACATGAAAGTATCGTCCAGGTATTCATCAATCTGTTCAATCAATTTGCTCTCGTCCGGATACTTAATCTTATAATTAAGCGCCGACGCGGCAATGTGCTCAATCAATTCATTCAGCTGTAGATTAATGGCCGAGGTCGGATCATTAACCCATCCATGATTGCTCTCACCAAGATTGGTCAGACAATCGTGATACAGACTCTCACAGAGGAACTTAAGCTGCGCGATATCATGCCGCTTTGGTGAGTATTCGTCCATAGTGCTGCCCCCTTTATCGGTAAAACAAATGATAAACACAACGGGTTGGGGTGGACACACCTGAAGAGGTGAAGAACTGTTGCCACGATTATTGCATGTGCTGTAACTATAAATCAATGTCGCCTGAATTTCATGCTGCTCTAACGAAAAATTACAATTAAGTTAAAAAAGGAGAATACGTTACTAAATGTGAATTAAGACTTTAGTATGAATTTTAACTTAAATGCTCAGGTATGGATTAAAGAGCAGCAGGCAATATTTATAACTTTCAGCCGGTTAATCAAGCTATAAGACTATTCTGCATCCGGTTAAGGCGCAGGCGTTAATTTATAAGAATATTCCCAGGTTAATGCCACACATCGGTTTTTGTTGTTTCGTTAATCATGGATTAACGAGCATTTAAACGTTATTTTTCCCGAAATGAGAAGGGGCTTATGGGGTGGATAACGGCCAGGACGGAAATAAAAGTGGAAATAACGCCGCTGAAATAAGCTCGCTGAAACCGGTTTCTCTGTTAATAAAAAAGGCCGCTTAAAGCGGCCTTTTGTTAAGTTATTGAATGGCTTACTGGTGGTGCTCTACCGTATGCGCATGTTCAATATCTTCATTCTTGCGGCTGAAGCGGCGGCGTACCACCACGAAGAACACCGGCACGAAGAAGATAGCCAGCACGGTAGCGGTAACCATCCCGCCCATTACGCCGGTACCTACGGCGTTCTGTGCGCCACTGCCTGCCCCGGTACTGATGACCAGCGGCATTACCCCGAGGATAAATGCCAGAGAGGTCATCAGAATCGGACGCAGACGCATACGGACCGCATCCAGCGTCGCTTCTATCAGGCCTTTGCCTTCTTTCTCCATCAGATCCTTGGCGAATTCCACGATAAGTATCGCGTTCTTCGCCGACAGCCCAATGGTTGTCAGCAGGCCTACCTGGAAGTAAACGTCGTTGGTCAGGCCTCGCATGGTGGCTGCCAGCAGTGCACCGAATACCCCAAGCGGAACAACCAGCATGACCGAGAACGGAATCGACCAGCTCTCGTACAGCGCCGCCAGACACAAGAACACCACAATCAGCGAGATGGCGTACAGGGCAGGGGCCTGGTTGCCGGACAGACGTTCCTGATAGGACATGCCAGTCCAGTCAAAGCCGATGCCGGTTGGCAGTTTCGCCGCCAGCTGTTCCATCATATCCATTGCTTCACCGGTACTTTTACCCGGTGCGGCCTGGCCGAGGATTTCCATTGACGGCAAGCCGTTGTAACGCTCCAGACGCGGTGAGCCGTATTCCCAGCGCGATGTGGAGAACGCGGAGAACGGTACCATCTGGCCGGAAGAGCCACGGACGTACCAGTTGCCGATATCGCTTGGCAGCATACGGTATGGCGCTTCAGCCATCACATACACTTTCTTCACGCGGCCACGGTCGATGAAGTCATTGACGTAGCTGCCGCCCCAGGCTGCACCAAGCGTGGTGTTGATATCACTGATGGATACCCCCAGCGCCTGTGCTTTTTCCTGGTCGATATCGATTTTAAACTGCGGCGTATCTTCCAGGCCGTTCGGGCGCACGCCAACCAGCAGGTCAGGATGCTGAGCAATCATGCCGAACAGTTGGTTACGAGCCTGAGTCAGCTGCTCGTGGCCAAGGTTTGCCTGGTCAATCAGCTGGAAGTCAAAGCCGGTAGCGGTACCCAGCTCGACAATCGCCGGCAGGTTAAAGGCAAATACCATCGCGTCTTTAATCTGCGAGAAGGTGCCCATGGCCCGGCCAGCAATCGCCGGAACCTTGTTCTCTTCACCCGAACGCTCGCTCCAGTCTTTCAGTGAAACGAACGCCAGGCCGGTGTTCTGACCGCGACCGGAGAAGCCGAAGCCGTTAACGGTAAACACCGAGTTAACGTTCGCTTTCTCTTTGGTCAGGAAGTAGTCGTTCACTTCATCCAGGACTTTCTGCGTACGTTCCTGGGTCGCGCCCGCGGGCAACTGAGCCATCGCCAGCAGTACGCCCTGGTCTTCGTCAGGCAGGAACGAACTTGGCAGGCGGATGAACAGCAGCCCCATGCCAACCACAATCAGCAGATACAAGACCAGATAACGACCGGTGCTACGCAGGATGTTACCGACGCTGTCGGTATAGTGATGCGTACTCTTGTCGAACATTCTGTTGAACCAGCCGAAGAACCCTTTCTTGTCATCGTGATGACCTTTCGGGATTGGCTTAAGCATGGTCGCACAGAGCGCCGGGGTCAGGATCATGGCCACCAGCACCGACAGCACCATCGCGGAAACGATAGTAATCGAGAACTGACGATAGATTGCGCCGGTAGAGCCGCCGAAGAACGCCATCGGGATAAATACCGCCGACAGCACCATCGCGATACCCACCAGGGCGCCCTGAATCTGGCCCATGGATTTGCGCGTGGCTTCCTTCGGTGGCAGTCCATCTTCCACCATAACGCGCTCAACGTTTTCTACCACGACGATGGCGTCATCCACCAACAGGCCTATCGCCAACACCATGCCGAACATCGTCAGGGTGTTTATCGAGTAGCCAAACGCGGCAAGAATGGCGAACGTACCCAGCAGTACCACCGGTACGGCAATGGTTGGAATCAGCGTTGCCCGGAAGTTCTGCAGGAACAGATACATCACCAGGAACACCAGCACGATGGCTTCCACCAGCGTTTTTACCACTTCGTTAATGGAAATTTTAACGAACGGCGTGGTGTCGTACGGGTAAACAACTTTCAGACCTGCCGGGAAGAACGGCTCCAGTTTTTCAACCGTAGCACGTACCGCTTCGGCGGTGTCCAGGGCGTTAGCACCGGTTGCCAGCTTAATCCCCAGGCCGGAAGCAGGCTGGCCGTTATAACGCGCGATAACATCATAGTTCTCGCCGCCAAGCTCAACTTTCGCCACGTCTTTCAGCAGGACTCGAGAGCCGTCCGGGTTAACCTTCATCAGGATTTTGCTGAACTCGTCTGCGGATTTCAGACGGGTCTGCGCAATGATGGAGGCGTTCAGCTGTTGGCCTTTAACCGGCGGAGTCCCGCCGAGCTGGCCGGCCGCGACCTGGGCGTTTTGCGCTTTGATGGCGTTAATCACGTCAACAGGCGTCAGCTGGTAGTTGTTCAGTTTGTTCGGGTCCATCCAGATACGCATCGCGTACTGGGCACCAAACAGCTGCACGTCACCGACGCCGTGAGTACGGCTGACCGGATCTTTGATGGTGGCGCCAACGTAGTCCGCGATATCTTCCTGGTTCATGGTGCCGTCGGTATTGATCATACCGAGAACCATCAGGAAGCTACTGGAGGACTTCTCGACGCTAACACCCTGCTGCTGCACTTCCTGCGGCAGCAGCGGCATCGCCAGCTGCAGCTTGTTCTGAACCTGAACCTGTGCGATGTCGGCATCGGTGCCGGAGTCGAAGGTAATGGTTATCTGAACGGTACCAGAGGAATCACTGGTAGAGGACATGTACAACAGGCCATCGATACCGTTCATGTTCTGTTCGATAACCTGCGTGACGGTATCCTGTACCGTTTTAGCATCTGCACCCGGGTAGTTTGCCGAGATCTGAATGGCCGGTGGCGCGATCGTTGGATACTGCGCGATAGGCAATTTCATGATCGCAAGCGCACCCGCCAACATAATGATGATGGCGATTACCCAGGCAAAGATGGGGCGATCGATAAAAAACTTAGACATGTCTTAACGGCTCCTGTTTAAGTTAAGACTTCGGTTGTTCTGGCTGCGCGCCTGCGGCGGGTTGCTGTTGGCCTTTATTGTCTTCCGCAACTTCCTGCGCTTTTACCTGAACACCCGGTTTTACTTTCTGTAGGCCGGTAACAATGACGCGATCGCCGGTTTCTAAGCCACCGGTCACCAGCCATTTGTCGCCGATTGCCTGGCTGGTTTGCAGCTGGCGCACTTCAACCTTGTCATCCTTGCCGACAACCATCGCTGAGGCGTCGCCGCGCGGAGTACGAGTCACCCCTTGCTGCGGAACCAGGATAGCGTTCGGGTTAACGCCTTCTTCCAGACTGGCGCGAACAAACATCCCTGGCAGCAGGGTTTTGTCCGGGTTAGGGAAGATAGCGCGCAGGGTGATTGACCCGGTGGTCTGGTCAACGGTCACTTCAGAGAATTCCAGCGTCCCTTCCTGAGGATAGGCTACACCGTTGTTCGTCATCAGCTTGACCTTCGCCTTGCCGTTTTCCTGTTTCAGTTTGCCGTCGGCCAGCTCCTGCTTCAGGCGCAGGAAGTCATCGCTGGACTGGGTAACGTCCACATAAATAGGGTCGAGCTGCTGAACGGTTGCCAGGGCGGTGGTTTGCCCGCTGGTGACCAGCGCACCTTCGGTGACCGCGGATTTACCGATGCGGCCGCTGATAGGCGAGGTCACTTTGGTGTACGCCAGGTTGATACGTGCGGTTTCTACAGCAGCTTTGGCTGCAACAACGTCAGCGTTTGCCTGCTGTGCGGTTGCTGCGGCGGTGTCGTAGTCAGACTGGCTGATGTACTTGGTACCCAGCAGTTTCTGATAACGCTTGACGGTTAACTGTGCAAGATTCGCGCTGGACTGGGCTTTCGCCAGGTCGCCTTTCGCGCTGTCGTACGCAGCCTGATAGGTTGCAGGATCGATCTGGTACAGCGAGACACCGGCCTGAATGTCGCTGCCTTCGGTGAAGTTACGCTTCAGAATAATGCCGCTAACCTGAGGACGAACTTCTGCAATGCGAAAAGCGTTGGTACGCCCTGGCAGCTCAGTAGTTATCTGTAATGGCGCGCTTTTCAGAGTCACTACACCCACTTCCGGGGCGTGCGGCGCACTCTGCTGAGTCTCTTTCTCGTTACATCCTGTAAGCGCTAAGCTGCCTGAGAGCATCAGAACGGCCGCCAGAGGCGTAAACCCTCTGTTTTTGTTCATATGTAAACCTCGAGTGTCCGATTTCAAAGTTGTTCAATGGATCAAATGTCCACAAACCCATTGCTGCGTTTATATTATCGTCGTGCTATGGTACATACGTTCACAAATGTATGTAAATCTGACTAAAGTAAATTCACCCACTTATGGCACGAAAAACCAAAGCTCAGGCGCTTGAAACCCGCCAGCACATCCTCGACGTTGCGATTCTCCTGTTTTCACAGCAGGGCGTCTCTGCGACTTCGCTTGCGGATATCGCTCAGGCTGCCGGGGTAACACGTGGTGCGATTTACTGGCATTTCAAAAATAAGTCGGAATTGTTTAGTGAGATCTGGGAGCTAACCGAATCCAGTATCGGTGACTTAGAGATTGAGTATCGGGCAAAATATCCAGACGATCCACTGTCTGTGATAAGAGAATTACTCATTTATATTTTACAGGCAACGGTGACAGAAGAACGCCGCCGCCTGATGACCGAAATCATTTTCCATAAATGCGAGTTTGTCGGCGAACTTGAAGTTCTGCAGCAGGCCAGACGCACGCTCTATATGGAAGGAAATGAACGTATTGAGGCCGCCTTACAGCGCTGTATCGACGCCGGAAAATTGCCTTCGAGCCTGCGTCTCTCCCTCGCCGTTACGCTGATGCGCAGCTACATTACCGGCCTGATTGAAAACTGGCTGGTAGCGCCGGAAACCTTCGATCTTCATGCCAAAGCGCCGGACTTTATCGCCGTGCTTCTGGAGATGTTCCAACTGAGCCCAACGCTGAACAAACCGGCGTAATTTTCGGCTTACTTTCACCCTGAAAATGATTTGAGATTCCTCTGAGGGCGATTGCTATTCTACGCCCTGAAGCCGTGCTATTCTGCGCATCTTCCGTGGCCTTTGACTTTTAGCTGGCACTTACATGCGCAGCACCGTAATGACTCAACCATGACTACGCAGCACAACGCTCTGTCGCGGACGTCCCGTTCCGCATTCATTCTTTTCCTGTTTCTGTTTGTCTCCACTCTGTTGCCGTTTTCGCTGGCTCAGGCGGCGCAAAATAATGGCGATCTGCCTGCAAGAGCAGAGGTTCAGTCGCAGCTGGACACGCTGAACAAGCAAAAAACGCTGACCGCCGACGATAAGCTCACCCAGAAAGATCTCACCGAAACGCTTGAGATGCTGGACAAGCTTGACCGGGTGAAGCAGGAGACGGCTCAGCTTAAAACCACGGTTGCCCAGGCGCCGGATAAGCTGAAGCAGGCCACCGAGGCGCTCAATTCGCTCAGTACGCCAGCCGACGACGACGCGACCCGCAAAACGCTGAGTACGCTCTCTTTGCGCCAGCTGGAAGCCCGTCTGACCAGCGTGCTGGATCAGCTGCAGTCGGCAAATAACGACCTGTCTACCCTGAATAGCCAACTGGTGTCGCTGCAAACTCAGCCCGAACGCGTGCAGAATGCGATGTACAGCGCTTCGCAGCAGCTCCTGCAGGTGCGCAACCGCCTGAATGGCACCACGCCGGGCGAAGCCACTTTGCGGCCGAGCCAGCAAAATCTGCTGCTGGTGCAGCAGGCGTTGCTCAACACGCAGATTGAGCAGCAGCGTAAGAGCCTTGAAGGCAACACCGTCTTGCAGGATGCGCTGCAGAAACAGCGTGACTACACCAACGCCAATATTGGCCAGCTTGAGCATTCGCTTCAGCTGCTGCAGGAGGCGGTGAACAGCAAACGCTTAACGCTGACGGAAAAAACCGCCCAGGAAGCCGTCACGCCTGACGATGCCGACACCAGCGCTATCCAGAATAACCCGCTGGTGCGCCAGGAGCTGGACGTCAATCACCAGCTCAGCCAGCGCCTGATTAACGCCACGCAAAGCGGAAACGAGCTGGTACAGCGCAATATCCGCGTCAAAAACTGGCTGGACCGTGCGCTTCAGTCCGAACGTAACCTGAAAGAACAAATCTCGGTGCTGAAGGGCAGCCTCCTGCTGTCGCGTATCCTTTATCAGCAGCAGCAGACGCTGCCGTCCGCCGATGACCTTGAAGACCTCACCAACCGCATTGCTGACCTGCGTCTTGAGCAGTTCGACATTAACCAGCAGCGTGATGCGATGTTCCAGAGCGACAGCTACGTCGGCAAGATTGAAGAGGGCCACAAGAACGAGGTTAACGACGAGGTTCACGATGCGCTGCTGCAGGTGGTGGATATGCGCCGCGAGCTGCTCGACCAGCTTAACAAGCAGCTGGGCAACCAGCTGATGATGGCGATTAACCTGCAAATTAACCAGCAGCAGCTGATGAGCGTCAGCACCAGCCTGCAGAAAATGCTGACCCAGCAAATCTTCTGGGTAAACAGCAACAAGCCGATGAACTGGGAGTGGATCAAATCCTTCCCGGGCGCGCTGCACGACCAAATCAAAGCTATGAAGCTGGACATCAGCTGGCACAAGGTGCTGGACGGGCTGTTCATGTCGTTGTTCACCGCGCTGCCGCTGATGCTGCTGGCCGGCCTGCTGCGCTGGCGTTACAAATGGATCGACAGGCAGCTGGCTAAGCTTGCTTCTGAAGTGGGGCAGCTGCGCACCGACACTCAGCTCAACACGCCGAAGGCAATTCTGCTGAACTTCCTGAAAGTACTGCCGCTGACGATGGCGATTCTTTCGGTAGGTTTAGTGCTGCTGTTTATGCAGCTCAATATCAGCGAACTGCTGTGGGCATTTGCCAAAGAGCTGGCGTTGTTCTGGCTGGTCTTCGGCATGGCGTGGCGCATTCTGAGCAGCCGTGGCCTGGCCGTTATCTGGTTTAACATGCCGGAACATCTTACCCGCCATTATCGCCGTCAGATTGTGCGCATCAGCTTTGCCTTGCTGCCGCTGCTGTTCTGGTCCGTGGTCGGCGAGCTGTCGCCGCTGCACCTGATGGACGACGTGCTCGGGCAGTTTATGATTTTCCTTAACCTGCTGCTGATAACCTGCCTGATTATCCCGATGTGCCGTGACAACTGGCGCGATAAAGAGTCGCATCCGCTGCGTCTGCTGACCATTACCGTGCTGTCTGTCGTGCCGGTGGCGCTGCTGGTGCTGACGGCAACCGGCTACTTCTACACCACGCTGCGGCTGGCGAACCGCTGGATAGACACGGTCTATCTGGTGATTATCTGGAACCTGATTCACCAGACGGTGATCCGTGGCCTGAGCGTTGCGGCACGCCGTATTGCCTATCGCCGTGCGCTGGCTCGTCGCCAGAATATGGTGAAAGAAGGGGCGGAAGGCGCTGAGCCGGTTGAAGAACCGCCGCTGGCGTTGGATCAGATTAACCAGCAGACGATGCGCCTGACCATGCTGCTGATGTTCGCCCTGTTCGCCGTGGTGTTTTACGCCATCTGGTCGGATTTAATCACCGTCTTTGCCTACCTCGATAGCATCGTGCTGTGGCACTACACCGGCAGCGAAGCCGGCGCGGCGGTAATGAAAAACGTCACCATGGGCAGCATTCTGTTTGCCGTGGTGGCCGCGATGGTAGCCTGGGCGTTGATTCGAAACCTGCCTGGCCTGCTGGAAGTGCTGGTGCTGTCACGCCTGAAAATGCGCCAGGGCGCGTCTTACGCCATTACCACTATTCTCAACTATGCCATTATCGTGATTGGCGCGATGACGGTATTCGGCTCGCTCGGCGTGTCGTGGGACAAGCTGCAATGGCTGGCGGCGGCGCTGTCGGTAGGCCTGGGCTTTGGCTTACAGGAGATCTTCGGTAACTTCGTTTCCGGCCTGATCATCCTGTTCGAACGCCCGGTGCGTATCGGCGATACCGTCACTATCGGGACGTTCTCCGGCAGCGTCAGCAAGATCCGTATCCGTGCGACGACGATCACCGATTTTGACCGTAAAGAAGTGATCATCCCGAACAAAGCGTTTGTCACCGAACGCCTGATCAACTGGTCGCTGACGGACACCATCACCCGCGTGGTTATCAAGCTCGGGGTGGCTTACGGCTCAGATCTCGACAAAGTGAAAGAGATCCTGCTCAAAGCGGCGATGGATCATCCGCGCGTGATGCACGACCCGGAACCTGCGGTGTACTTCACGACGTTTGGCGCCAGTACGCTCGACCACGAACTGCGGCTGTATGTCCGTGAGCTGCGTGACCGCAGCATCACCGTGGATGAGCTGAACCGCGCCATCGACAGGCTGTGCCGCGAAAACAATATCAATATCGCCTTCAATCAGCTTGAAGTGCATCTGCATAACGAAAAGGGCGATGAGCTAACGGAAGTGAAGCGCGATTTGGGCAAAAATGGCGGTCTGCTGCCGCCGTCTCTCTAAGCGTGACAATCAGCGGGAAGCCTTTTCTTCCCGCTGTTTGCGTAGAAAATCCTCACGAACGATGTCCAGCGCCGCAAGCGCGGTGTCCGTTGGGATCTGGTGCTGCTCCAGCAGCATAATTAAATCGACGGCCAGTTTGACCTCGTCCGGGGCGTTATCCAGCGACATTCTTGCTCCTTATTTTGGGGTTAACTCAGCCCGCGTTCACGTCTTTCGATGGCTTTTTCTATGCGGGCCAGCGCCTGGCGGCAGCGCTGCAGGCGGCCTTCCAGCGCGGCGAGTTCACGCTGTAGCTTTTGCTGACCCGCGAGCGTGGCCTGCACCGTAAGCTGGGTTTCGCGATCGCTCACCATCGCCAGCAGGCGCCGTTCATAATCCTGATGGGTGGACAGTTTTTCGTACAGATTTTCCTGCACCTTGTGCTGCGGCTCGCTTTTGCGTAAATGCGCGGTGGCTAATTCCCGCTGCAGCGCGGCAATCTGTGCGACCAGTTTTTCGGCGATAAACGCCACCTGATCGGTTTTACCGTGGCTGACGCTAAGCTGAAGCTGGGCGAGATTGGCCTGGGCTTCCTGAAGATAATCTTTCAGCTGCGTGCTGTGGGTATGGAAGAGCTTACGGTCAAAGCGCGCCTGGCTTGCCCGCAGCAGGGCGACCGGCTCAACGGCGGCTGCCAGCTCGACGACCCGAGCTTCAAGGGCTTGTAACAGCGAAGCGGTTTTCACAAAATGGCTCTCCAGGGGTTGTCAGAGGTTACAGCATGAAGCGTCTTATTCTAATCATCATCGGCTGGTTGGCGGTAGTGCTTGCTACGCTGGGTGTGATATTGCCGCTGTTGCCGACCACGCCTTTTCTGCTGCTGGCCGCGTGGTGTTTTGCCCGCTCGTCGCCGCGCTTTCACCACTGGCTGCTCTACCGTTCGTGGTTTGGCAGCTATTTGCGCTACTGGCAGCAGCATCGGGCGATGCCCCGAGGGGCGAAGCCAAAGGCGATTCTGTTTATTCTCGCCACTTTCGCGATTTCGCTGTGGCTGGTGAAGATAGTGTGGGTTAGAATTTTGCTGCTGGTGATTCTTTGTGCGCTGCTTGCTTTTATGTGGCGCATTCCGGTGGTTGATGAAGCACAACAAAAGCGATAAAGCGCAGCAGAAGCTGTTGCAATTGTCGCGCCCAGCCAGTAAATTCGAGCGTTTTCGAGCACGGGTACAGCTGGTTAACCGTTAACCAGTGGTTCACATTCGAACCCACATGTACTCTGTTTAGTATCATGTTTTTTGCAGGCATAAACCGATGACCGCGACTGCGCAGCAGCTTGAATATCTCAAAAACAGCATTAAAAGCGTTCCTGATTACCCAAAACCAGGAATTCTGTTCCGTGACGTCACCAGCTTGCTGGAAGATCCGAAAGCATATGCCACCAGCATTGCCCTTTTAGTTTCTCGTTTTAAAGACGCAGGGATCACCAAAGTGGTTGGCACCGAAGCGCGTGGCTTCCTGTTTGGCGCCCCGGTTGCGCTGGAGATGGGCGTTGGGTTCATTCCTGTGCGCAAACCTCGTAAGCTGCCGCGTGAAACCATCGCCGAAAGCTATGAGCTGGAATACGGCACCGACAGCCTTGAAATCCACGTAGATGCCATCAAGCCGGGCGATAAAGTGCTGGTGGTGGACGATTTGCTGGCGACCGGCGGCACCATTGAAGCGACGGTAAAACTGATTCGTCGCCTGGGTGGCGAAGTGACCGATGCGGCATTCGTGATTAACCTGTTTGACCTTGGCGGCGAGCAGCGCCTGGAAAAAATGGGCGTGAAAAGCTTCTGCCTGGTGCCTTTCCCGGGTCACTAAGTTCGACCGTATTGCCATACAGTGACAAGCCTCGCTCGCCCATCGGGCGAGGCATATGTTAGCATTACCCCCTCAATTCACCTTTCCCGCGAACCAGAGCCTAACTCCAGATGAGCTACCAGGTCTTAGCCCGCAAATGGCGCCCACAAACTTTTGCTGATGTTGTCGGCCAGCAACACGTACTGACCGCGCTGGCTAATGGTTTGTCGCTGGGCCGCATCCACCATGCGTACCTTTTTTCCGGCACCCGAGGGGTGGGGAAAACCTCAATCGCCCGTCTGCTGGCGAAAGGGCTGAATTGCGAAACCGGCATTACCGCGACCCCTTGTGGAGTCTGCGATAACTGCCGCGAAATAGAACAAGGCCGCTTTGTCGACCTGATTGAGATAGACGCTGCCTCGCGTACCAAAGTGGAAGACACCCGCGACCTGCTGGACAACGTTCAGTACGCCCCCGCGCGTGGCCGCTTTAAGGTCTACCTTATCGATGAAGTGCACATGCTCTCGCGCCACAGCTTCAACGCGCTGCTTAAGACGCTGGAAGAGCCGCCTCCGCACGTAAAATTCCTGCTGGCCACCACCGATCCGCAAAAGCTGCCGGTGACGATTCTTTCCCGTTGCCTGCAGTTCCACCTGAAAGCGCTGGACGTCGAACAAATCCGCCATCAGCTGGAACACATTCTTGGTGAGGAGAAGGTTGTTAGCGAGCCCCGCGCGCTGCAGCTGTTAGCCCGGGCGGCAGACGGCAGCCTGCGTGATGCGCTGAGCCTGACCGACCAGGCGATTGCCAGCGGTGACGGCCAGGTCACGACGTCGGCCGTCAGCACCATGCTTGGCACCCTTGATGATGACCAGGCGCTGTCGCTGATTGAAGCGGTGGTGCATGCCGACGGGCAGCGCGTAATGGCGTTGCTGAACGACGCGGCGGCACGTGGCGTTGAGTGGGAAGCATTGCTGGTGGAAATGTCCGCGCTGCTGCACCGCGTGGCGATGGTCCAGCTTTCTCCTTCCGCACTTGGCAGCGATATGGCGGCTATCGAACAGCGTATGCGTGAACTTGCGCGCGTTGTCCCGCCCGCCGACATACAGCTTTACTACCAGACATTGCTGATTGGCCGCAAAGAGCTGCCGTGGGCGCCGGATCGCCGCATGGGCGTAGAAATGACGCTGCTGCGTGCGCTGGCCTTCCATCCGCGCAAACCGCTGCCCGAGCCGGAAGTGCCACGCCAGGCGGCAAGCATTCCGGTGATTAACCCGGCGTCGCATCAGCCAGCAGCAAGGCAGCAGCAGGCGGCTCCGCCGCCGGACAGGGAAGCCCCTCCGCTGCCGGATGCTACCAGCCAGATCCTTCAGGCGCGCAGCCAGCTGATGCGCCATCAGGAGACTGACAAAGCAAAAAAGAATGAGCCGGCAGCGCAACGACTAGCGCGGCCGGCAAAAAGCACCGCGCTGGAACGTTTGGCCTCGGTGACCGAACGCGTTCAGGCACGCCCTGCGCCATCGGTGCCGGAAAAACCGGCGAAGCCAGAAGCCTATCGCTGGAAATCACAAAATCCGATTGAAGCGGCGCCCGAGCCGGTTGCGACGCCAAAGGCGCTGAAAAAAGCGCTCGAGCATGAAAAAACGCCGGAACTGGCGCAGAAGCTGGCCGAAGAGGCTATCGAGCGCGACGAGTGGGCGGCGGAAATCAATCAGCTGATGCTGCCAAAACTGGTGCAACAGCTGGCGCTCAATGCCTGGAAAGAGGCGGACGGCAACCGGGTTTGCCTGCATTTGCGTCCGGGCCAGCGCCACCTGAATTCGCCCTCGGCGCAAAAAACGCTCTCGGATGCCATGAGCACGTTCCATGGCGAGGCGATAGAACTGACTATTATTGAAGATGAGAATCTGGCTCGCCGCACGCCGCTTGAGTGGCGTCAGGCTATCTACGAAGAGAAGCTGGCGCAGGCGCGCGAATCGATGAACAGCGACAGCAATATTCAGACTCTGCAAAGGTTCTTTGACGCAGAGCTGGATGAAGATAGTATTCGCCCTGTTTGATATGCCTCGTTTTGCGCGGCATAGTGTGAAACCCCGATAGCCACTCTCGCATTCCGCGAGGCTGGCCCGATGAAAGAGAGAAGATTATGTTTGGAAAAGGCGGTCTGGGTAACCTGATGAAGCAGGCCCAGCAGATGCAGGAAAAAATGGCCCAGGCTCAGGAAGAAATCGCCAACATGGAAGTCACCGGCGAGTCCGGCGCGGGCCTGGTGAAAGTGACCATCAACGGGGCGCATAACTGCCGCCGCGTCGAAATCGATCCAAGCCTGATGGAAGATGACAAAGAAATGGTTGAAGACCTGGTTGCCGCAGCCTTCAACGATGCCGCTCGCCGTATCGGTGAAGCGCAGAAAGAAAAAATGGCCGGGGTTTCCAACGGCATGCAGCTGCCGCCGGGCTTCAAAATGCCATTCTGATGCATTCCCGCCTTCTCCTGCCCGGGAGAAGGCCGTTTTCTCACTCCTCGTTCAGTGCCTGATAACTCTCTGCCAGAAAATCAATCAACGCCCGTACCGCCGGCAGCTGCCCACGCCGGGAAGGGAACACCACGTGCACTACCTCCATTCTTGCTCGCCATTCAGGCAGAACGTGAACCAGCTTGCCCTGTTCCAGCGCGTCGTTAAGCATCAGCTTCGGGAGCTGCACGACGCCAATGCCGTTGAGCGCCGCGGTTCGCAGCGCAATCATATCCGTCGTAATAAAGCGGGGTTTATGGTGGACAATCACTTCCCGCTGTTCGGGGCCAAACAGGCACCAGCGGTAGGTTTGCTGCGGCCTGTCCAGCGCCAGGCTTGGCCAGTGGGCGAGATCTGTTGGCGCGGCAGGCATACCCTGACGGGCTACCAGCTCCGGGCTGGCGACCAGGCACATGCTGCGCGTCGCCAGCTTGCGCATCACCAGATCGCTATCCTCCAGCGGCAGGGGCCGCACGCGAATAGCCAGATCGACGTTTTCGTTCAGCACGTCCACGCGCCGGTTGGTTTCCTCAAGCTGAATCACAATCTGCGGATAGAGGCGCATAAAGCGCGCCAGCATATCGCCGATGTGGACATGCAAAAGCGCAATCGGGCAGGTGAGGCGAATCAGCCCTCGCGGCTCTGATTTCAGCGTGTCGATGGCCTCCTGTGCCGCTTCGGCTTCAATCATCATCGCCTTGCAGTGGCGATAGAAGATCTGCCCGGCCTCCGTGACGGTGAAGCTACGCGTCGAGCGCTGTAACAGGCGGGTTTCAAGCCGCTCTTCTAGCAGCGCAATGCGGCGGCTCAGGCGTGATTTCGGAATGCCGATCGCCCGGCTGGCGGGGGAGAAACCGCCGTTGTCGACCACCTGCACGAAATACCACAGATCGTTGAGGTCCTGCATTTCTATTGTCCTGTTTATGGAACACTGAGTCTACTTTAGCACTCTACCGGACTGAGTGTCTGACGAGTAAGCTTTATCCCATCAGAAACAACCTTTGTGGAGAGAATCATGAAATCAATTCTTGGCGTCTATACCGCACCGGCTTCCCACTGGGTGGGCGATGGTTTCCCGGTTCGTTCGATGTTTTCGTACTCTAAATTTGCCGGGCAGCTTAGCCCGTTCCTGCTGCTGGACTACGCGGGCCCGGCGGAGTTTAAGCCGAGCAATAAAGGGCAGCGCGGCGTGGATCAGCACCCGCACCGCGGCTTTGAAACCGTGACTATCGTCTACAAAGGCGAAGTGGCGCACCGCGATAACGCGGGCAACGGCGGCGTGATTGGCCCAGGCGACGTGCAGTGGATGACCGCCGGGAGCGGGATCCTGCATGAAGAGTACCATTCCCCGGCGTTTAGCGAAGCCGGCGGCAGCCTGGAAATGGTCCAGCTTTGGGTTAACCTGCCTGCAAAAGACAAAATGACCGCGCCTGGCTATCAGCCGATTACCGACGGCGATATTCCGGTGGTCGATTTGCCGGACAATGCCGGGAAGGTTCGCGTGATTGCCGGTGAGTTTGACGGGACCAAAGGCCCGGCCCGGACCTTCTCGCCGATGAGCATCTGGGATTTGCGCCTGAACCCGCAGGGCGTCACTCAGCTGGCGGTTAAAGACGGCTGGAACACGGCGCTGGTGGTGCTGAAAGGCACGGTGCTGGTCAACGGTGAAGAGGTGGCTCGGGAGGCGCAGCTGGTGGTGCTGGATGCCAAAGGCGATAGGGTGACCCTTGAAGCCAACAATGACGCGGTGGTTCTGCTGCTCAGCGGCGAGCCTCTGAATGAGCCGGTTGTGGGTTACGGTCCGTTCGTGATGAACACCAAAGAGGAAATTCATCAGGCCATCGATGATTTTAACCAGGGCCGTTTCGGCAAAGACATCGCGTAAATTTTATCCCCCGGCGAGCTATCGTGCGGGGGATATCTTTTCCTATACCCATCCTCGGGGCTAATGTTAGGCTATACCCCACTTTTTCTCACAAGCCCGAGCGATGCAAACCAGTCCTTTACTCTCAGCCCTTATGGAATCCCTGCGCTGCCTGCCCGGCGTTGGCCCGAAATCCGCCCAGCGTATGGCGTTTGCCCTGCTGCAGCGCGACCGCAGCGGCGGTATGCGTCTGGCTCAGGCACTGACCCGCGCGATGTCCGAGATTGGCCACTGTTCGGATTGCCGTACCTTTACCGAGCAGGAAGTGTGTTCCATTTGCTCCAACCCGCGCCGCCAGGAAAACGGCCAGATATGCGTGGTAGAAAGCCCGGCGGATATTCACGCCATCGAGCAAACCGGGCAGTTCTCCGGCCGCTATTTTGTGCTGATGGGGCACCTTTCGCCGCTGGACGGCATTGGCCCGAACGACATCGGCCTGGATCGCCTTGAGCATCGCCTTGCGAGCGAGCCGATGAAAGAGGTTATTCTCGCCACTAACCCGACGGTGGAAGGCGAGGCTACCGCCAACTATATTGCCGAGCTGTGCGCCCAATATGGCGTTGAAGCCAGCCGTATCGCGCATGGTGTGCCGGTAGGAGGCGAGCTTGAAATGGTGGACGGCACCACGCTGTCGCACTCGCTGGTTGGCCGCCACAAGATTAATTTTTAGCCGTCCGGAGGAGGTTTTTGCCTCCTCCTGCTTGAAAAGGCACAAATCGCTACCATATCCCCCTCAACGTTTTCTTCATCCCGTATGATTTTGTTGAGGTATCCATGACCATGAAAGGACAAGAGACCCGCGGTTTTCAGTCAGAGGTAAAACAGCTTCTGCACCTGATGATCCACTCTCTGTATTCAAACAAAGAAATCTTCCTGCGTGAGCTGATCTCCAACGCTTCTGATGCGGCAGACAAGCTGCGCTTTCGCGCGCTGTCGAACGCCAGCCTTTATGAAGGCGACGGTGAGCTGCGCGTTCGCGTCTCTTTTGACAAAGAGAATCGCACCCTGACAATCGCCGATAACGGCATCGGTATGACCCGAGATGAGGTTATTGATCATCTGGGTACCATCGCTAAATCCGGCACCAAAGCTTTCCTCGAGTCCATGGGCTCCGATCAGGCGAAAGACAGCCAGCTGATTGGCCAGTTCGGCGTTGGCTTCTACTCTGCGTTTATCGTGGCTGACAAAGTTACCGTTCGCACTCGCGCCGCCGGTGCCAGCGCGGATCAGGGCGTGTTCTGGGAATCTGAAGGCGCGGGTGAATACACCGTGGCCGACATTGATAAAGCCGATCGCGGCACCGAAATCACGCTGCACCTGCGCGAAGGCGAAGATGAATTCCTGGACGACTGGCGCGTTCGCTCCGTCATCAGCAAGTATTCCGACCATATCGCGCTGCCGGTTGAGATTGAACAGCGTGAAGAGAAAGACGGCGAAACCGTTATCAGCTGGGAAAAAATCAACAAGGCTCAGGCGCTGTGGACCCGCAGCAAGTCGGAAGTCAGCGAAGACGAATACAAAGAGTTCTACAAGCATATCGCCCACGACTTTACCGACCCTATTTCCTGGAGCCATAACCGCGTGGAAGGCAAGCAGGAGTACACCAGCCTGCTGTATATCCCTTCCCAGGCACCGTGGGATATGTGGAACCGCGACCATAAACACGGGCTGAAACTCTACGTACAGCGCGTGTTCATCATGGACGACGCGGAGCAGTTCATGCCGAACTACCTGCGCTTTGTGCGTGGCCTGATAGATTCTAACGACCTGCCGCTGAACGTTTCCCGTGAAATCCTGCAGGACAGCCGCGTGACCCAGAACCTGCGTAGCGCGCTGACCAAACGCGTGCTGCAGATGCTGGACAAGCTGGCGAAAGACGATGCCGAGAAGTACCAGACCTTCTGGAAAAACTTCGGCCTCGTGCTGAAAGAAGGCCCGGCGGAAGATAACGCGAACCAGGAAGCTATCGCTAAGCTGCTGCGCTTCGCGACCACGCACACGGATTCTTCAGCCCAGACCGTGTCGCTGGAAGAGTACGTCTCCCGCATGAAAGAAGGCCAGGAGAAGATCTACTACATCACCGCAGACAGCTACGCGGCGGCGAAGAGCAGCCCGCATCTGGAACTGCTGCGTAAGAAAGGCATCGAGGTTCTGCTGCTTTCCGACCGCATCGATGAGTGGATGATGAGCTACCTGACCGAGTTCGACGGCAAAGCGTTCCAGTCTGTGAGCAAAACCGACGAATCGCTGGATAAGCTGACGGACGAAGAGAGCGAAGAAGCGAAAGAGGCCGAGAAAGCCCTGGAGCCGTTCGTGGACCGCGTGAAAACCCTGCTGGGCGAGCGCGTGAAGGAAGTGCGCCTGACTCACCGCCTGACCGATACGCCGGCGATCGTGACCACCGACAGCAACGACATGAGCACCCAGATGGCGAAACTGTTTGCCGCTGCGGGCCAGGAAGTGCCGGACGTGAAGTACATCTTCGAGCTTAACCCGGAGCATGCGCTGGTGAAACGCGCTGCGGATACGCAGGACGACGCTCAGTTCGGCGAGTGGGTCGAGCTGCTGCTGGACCAGGCGCTGTTAGCCGAGCGTGGTCAGCTGGAAGATCCTAACCAGTTCATCCGCCGTATGAACCAATTGCTGGTTTCTTAAGTCGGGTTGAAAGACTGACAAAAACCACCTGCACAGGCAGGTGGTTTTTTTTCGCTTAAATTTGGGGGCATGGTAATCACCTTAAAAATAAATGATATAAAAGTAAGGTTATTTCACTGCCGTCATGCGAGTGTCTGATATTGAATTTCAGCTATTACAGCCACTTTATTTTGCTTTCCCAGCCTTTAAGTTCCATGCACTGATTAAACAACCGATCGCGGCTTTCGCTATTCACGTCCATCACATAGCTTTCTATTTCAGGCTTTTTTACCGCCCTGGTTTTCTCGCCGTCACAATCATCTTTTTTGGTACAGGCTTCATAGTAAGTGGTGTACTTAGTCCGTTGTGCAACCTCGTTCCTCACCGGAAAAGCCTGCTGGGACTGGGTTTCACAGGCAGCACGGGCGCTGGTGTATTCCTGCGCGTTACTGCGAGTTTTTACCCACTGTGATGTGCATCCGCTGAGCAGCAAACAACAGATGAGGGGGAGTAAAGTCTTATTCATGGCGGGCGCTCTTCCTCTTAGCAAAATAGATCTCCTGATTAACAGCCTGACGCCATACAGAATCGGCAGGAGTGTTGGGCGTCATTATAATTGCTGTATATAAACGTAATCTATATAGCGCACCCTTTTCAGGAAGTCTGGCAGTTGATAAACCAGCAGACGAAGACCTAATTTATCCCTGGTGATACAGGGGATAAGTAAGCTGCTGTAAAAATAAAAACGCTGTTTGGCTGAAGCGATTCTGACTTCGGCCGCAGCAAAAAATGGGGCGAGATCCGGACGGAATCCAGGCCCGGAGCCTCAGCCTGAGTGCCTCCCTTCCTTGTGATGATACCGCCTTTAGTGGTATGGTTTTGGCCTCAAATTCGATTGAATAATTAAACGTATGGGGAATTACGCAATGCGTATCATTCTGCTCGGCGCGCCGGGCGCAGGTAAAGGGACTCAGGCTCAGTTCATCATGGAGAAATACGGCATTCCGCAAATCTCCACCGGTGATATGCTGCGTGCCGCGGTCAAATCTGGTTCAGAACTGGGTAAACAGGCCAAAGACATCATGGATGCTGGCAAGCTGGTGACCGATGAGCTGGTTATCGCCCTGGTTAAAGAACGCATTGCGCAGGAAGACTGCCGTAACGGTTTCCTGCTGGACGGTTTCCCACGCACTATCCCGCAGGCTGACGCCATGAAAGAAGCGGGCATCAAAGTTGACTTCGTGCTGGAGTTCGACGTTCCGGACGAGCTGATCGTTGACCGTATCGTGGGTCGCCGCGTACACGCTGCTTCCGGCCGCGTTTACCACATCAAATTCAACCCACCTAAGGTTGAAGGCAAAGATGACGTGACCGGCGAAGAGCTGAGCACCCGTAAAGACGATCAGGAAGAAACCGTGCGTAAACGTCTGGTGGAATACCATCAGATGACCGCGCCGCTGATCGGCTACTACTCTAAAGAAGCGCAGGCGGGTAACACCCAATACGCTAAAGTCGACGGCACTCAGGCCGTGGCTGACGTTCGCGCAGAGCTGGAAAAAATCCTCGGATAATTTCCAGCCGCGACAATCAATACCAGGGCATGCCCTGGTATTTTTTTGCCCTCATTTTCCCCTTTTGCTGTAATCGGTTCTCGTTTCGCTCTTTTACGTTACAATTGACGGCAATTTATAGATAAGGGGTGGGAATGAATCAGGAAAAAATTGGCATCTTACTGGCTAACCTTGGCACGCCGAGCGCCCCGACTCCGGCGGCGGTCAACCGCTATCTGCGTCAGTTCCTGAGCGATAAGCGCGTGGTGGATACGCCTCGCCTGCTGTGGTGGCCTTTGCTGCGCGGCGTCATTCTGCCGCTGCGTTCGCCGCGCGTCGCCAAACTCTACCAGTCCATCTGGATGGAAGAGGGCTCGCCGCTGATGGTTTACAGCCGTCGGCAGGAGAAAGCGCTGGCGCAGCAGCTGCCGGACACGCCGGTTGCGCTGGGGATGAGCTACGGCGAACCGTCGCTGAAAAGCGCCGTTGAGGAGCTGCTGGCGCAGAACGTGACGCACATTGTGGTGCTGCCGCTTTACCCTCAGTTTTCCTGCTCTACCGTTGCGGCGGTATGGGACGAACTGGGGCGGATCTTCGCCGATTATCGCAGCCTGCCTTCTATCTCCCTGATTCGTGACTATGCGACCGATCCCGCGTACATCAACGCGCTGGCGGCCTCGGTTAAACGCTCTTTTGCCGAACACGGCGAGCCGGACGTGCTGCTGCTTTCCTATCACGGCATTCCGCAGCGCTATGCTAACGAAGGCGATGATTACCCGCAGCGCTGTCGTGACACCACCCGTGAGCTGCTGAGCGCCCTTGAGCTGCCGCCGGAAAAAGTGATGATGACCTACCAGTCACGCTTTGGCCGCGAGCCGTGGCTGATGCCGTACACCGACGAAACGCTGAAAATGCTGGCCGAAAAGGGCGTGAAGCATATTCAGGTGATGTGCCCCGGTTTCTCCGCCGACTGCCTGGAAACCCTCGAAGAGATGGCGGTGCAGAACCGGGAAGTGTTTATCGAAGCGGGCGGGACGAAGTACGAGTATATCCCGGCGCTGAACGACGATCCGGCCCATATCGCAATGATGGTGAATCTGGTGGAGCGGTATCGCTAAATAGAATCCTGAGGCGGGGAATGTTACTATTCTCCGCCTTATTATTCAGCCCCGTAACGACACCATGAAATTTCCCGGTAAACGCAAATCCAAACACTACTTCCCCGTCAACGCCCGCGATCCGCTCCTGCAGCAAACTCAGCCTGAAGCCGAAAGCGGCGCTTCCTGGGTGGTCGGCATCGATCAAACGCTGGTCGACATTGAGGCCAAAGTGGACGACGAATTTGTACAGCGCTACGGGCTGAGCTTCGGTCATTCCCTGGTGATTGAGGATGATGTGGCCGACGCGCTCTACAAAGAACTGGTCGACAGCAACCTGATTACCCACCAGTTTGCCGGGGGCACCATCGGCAATACCATGCACAACTACTCTGTGCTGGCCGATGACCGCTCGGTGCTGCTCGGCGTGATGTGCCGCAATGTCGAAATTGGCAGCTACGCCTACCGCTATCTCTGCAACACCTCCAGCCGGACCGATCTTAACTACCTGCAGGGCGTTGACGGCGCGATTGGCCGCTGCTTTACGCTGATTGGCGACCAGGGTGAGCGTACGTTCGCCATCAGCCCTGGCCACATGAACCAGCTGCGTGCTGAAAGCATTCCTGAAGAGGTGATTGCCGGGGCGTCCGCACTGGTGCTGACCTCTTATCTGGTACGCTGCAAGCCGGGCGAGCCGATGCCGGACGCCACCATGCAGGCCATTGCCTGGGCGAAGAAACACAACGTGCCGGTGGTACTGACCCTGGGCACTAAATACGTGATTGCCGAGAACCCGGCCTGGTGGCAGGCATTCCTGCGCGAACACGTTTCTATCCTGGCGATGAACGAAGAAGAAGGCGAGGCGCTAACCGGCGAAAGCGATCCGCTGCTGGCCGCCGACAAGGCGCTGGACTGGGTTGACCTGGTACTGTGCACCGCCGGGCCGGTCGGGCTTTATATGGCGGGCTACACGGAAGAAACCGCGAAACGTAATACCCAACATCCTCTGTTGCCGGGCGCTATTGCGGAATTTAATCAGTACGAATTTAGCCGCGCGATGCGCCTGAAAGATTGTGCTGAACCGCTGCGTATCTACTCCCACATCGCTCCTTACATGGGCGGCCCGGAGAAGATAATGAACACCAACGGGGCGGGTGACGGCGCGCTTGCGGCGCTACTGCATGATATTACCGCGAACAACTATCACCGCAGCAACGTGCCGAACTCCAGCAAGCACAAACTGACCTGGCTGACCTATTCCTCGCTGGCGCAGGTGTGCAAATACGCTAACCGCGTTAGCTATCAGGTGTTGAACCAGCATTCTCCACGCCTGACGCGCGGCCTGCCCGAGCGGGAAGACAGTCTCGAAGAATCTTACTGGGAACGTTAAGCAGCAGAGCAGAGCCTGAAGAAGGCTCTGCTTTTTGATGCGGGCAGGCGCGAAACCTGCCCTATAAGCGTACTAACCTGTCACCACTTCCTGAGCCACCGGCGGTACCAGCAGCCCCAGCATGGTATTGGCAATCTCTCTTTCTCCCATCACGACCTGATTAGCCCCACGCTCGGTGATGTAATCGACTTCGTCGTCATAGTGGGCACGGGCGATGATTTCGATATCCGGGCATTTTGCTCTGGCCGTCGCGACGATTTCACCCGCCTCGTAGCCGTTAGGGATAGTCAGCAGCAGCCAGCGCGCGCAGTCCAGATGCGCCAGATTCATGATCTCTTCGTTAGCGGCATTGCCCAGCACGGTACGGATGCCTCGCTCGCGCAGCTCATCCACGCGGCTGCGGGAGGTTTCAATCACCACCAGCGGCACGCCTTCGGCCAGCAGCTTCTCGCCCAGCAGGCTGCCGACGCGGCCATAGCCCACCAGCAGCGCGTGGTTGCAGATATCCACCGGGATTTGCTTCTCTTCTTCGATAGCCTCTTCCAGCGTCTGCTCGTCCAGCGTTTCGGTTTTTTCGAGGTAGCGCTCAAGAATGGCGAACAGAATCGGGTTCAGCATAATCGACAGGATTGCGCCCGCGAGCACTAAATTCTGCCCCGTTTGTGGCAGCAGGTTCAGCGCCATGCCGAGGCCTGCCAGAATAAACGCAAATTCACCGATCTGCGCGAGGCTGGTGGCGATGGTCAGCGCGGTACGCTGGGAGTGGCCGAACATGCGTACCAGCAGGAACGCCGCCAGTGATTTACCAAAGATAATGATAGCCAGCGTGCCCAGCACTGCCAGCGGCTCCTGAATCAGGATCAGCGGGTCAAACAGCATCCCAACGGAAACAAAGAACAGCACCGCAAAGGCGTCGCGCAGCGGCAGCGTGTCGTGCGCCGCACGGTGGCTTAGCTCGGACTCATTCAGCACCATACCGGCAAAGAAGGCCCCCAGCGCAAAGGAGACGTCAAACAGCTCCACCGCACCAAAGGCGATACCGAGCGCCAGCGCGAGGACGGAAAGGGTAAACAGCTCGCGGGAGCCGGTGGCGGCGCTGCGTGCCAGAATCCACGGCACAAGGCGACGGCCTACCAGCATCATCAGGGCGATAAAGGCGGCGACCTTACCGATGGTGATAGCCATATCCAGGCTTAGGGAAGCCAGGCCAACGTCGCCTTTTTCCAGCATCCCGGCCACCGCCGGCAGCAGCACCAGCGTCAGCACCATCACCAGATCTTCAACAATCAGCCAGCCAATGGCAATCTGCCCTCGCTGGGTATCGATTAACTGCCTCTCTTCAAGCGCCCGCAGCAGCACGACGGTACTTGCCGTCGACAAACACAGCCCGAAGACGATGCCGGTCATCAATGACCAGCCCATCAGCCAGGAAAGCGCCATGCCCAGCAGCGTTGCAACGCCAATCTGCGCGATCGCACCGGGGATGGCGATGGCCTTTACCGCCATCAAGTCCTTCAATGAAAAATGCAGCCCGACGCCGAACATCAGCAGAATCACGCCTAATTCCGCCAGCTCGGGGGCAAGTTTGGTATCAGCAACAAAACCTGGAGTAAAAGGTCCCGCCAGCACGCCGGCTAATAAATAGCCCACCAGCGGAGATATGCGCAGCTTGTTAGCCAGCATACCGAGTAAAAAAGCGAGCACGAGACCACCAACAATGGTGGTGATAAGCGGTGTGGCGTGGTGCATTCCGTCTCCTTTGGTTGGCCGATGTTCCAAAACGTTCTGTTACACAGTTTATGACAATTTCCTTATCGGCGTTTATGAATAATTGTTGAATTTTGAATAAAAGGCGCATTTCGATAAAAAAAAGGCTCTGAGTAGCATTTAACTCAGTTATGTGGGGCAGCAACCAGGAGGGTATGGGGGTGGGAAGCGGCCAAAGCAATACTTTGGCCGCTAAAACCTACGCTTTATGGCGGTTATCGGGTAGGAATATTGTCATAATACCGAGGAGCGGCAGGAAGGCACATATTTTGTAGACCAATTCGATACTGGTATGGTCGGCAATAAGCCCAAGCACCGCGGCACCCAGGCCACCCATTCCAAAGGCAAATCCGAAAAACAGCCCGGAAACCATGCCGATACGGCCAGGAAGCAGCTCCTGGGCGTACACCAAAATTGCCGAAAAAGCCGAGGCCAGAATAAAGCCAATGATCACCGTCAGCACGCCGGTCCAGTAAAGCGACGCATAGGGTAAAACAAGGGTAAATGGCGCGACGCCGAGGATTGAGCCCCAAATCACGTATTTTCTCCCAATTTTATCCCCTAATGGCCCGCCGATAACCGTCCCCGCCGCGACGGCAAACAGGAAGGCGAACAGGTGAATCTGGGCGTTTTGTACCGATAATCCGAATTTTTGCATCAGGTAGAAAGTGAAGTAGCTGCTGATGCTCGCCATATAGAAGTATTTAGAGAAGATCAGCAGCAGCAAAACAGAGACCGCCAGGATAACTTTGTTGCGCGGCAGCGGGTTGACCACCGGCACGGCAGGGCGGCTTTTCGCGATTTTGTGCTGAGCGGAATACCAGCGGCTGATTTGCAGCAGGACGACAATTGCCAGCAGCGCTGCCAGCACGAACCACGCCACGTTACCTTTACCGTAAGGCGCAATAATGACTGCCGCCAGCAATGGCCCCAGAGAGCTGCCGAAGTTGCCGCCCACCTGGAACAGCGACTGCGCCAGCCCGTGACGGCCGCCGGACGCCATACGCGCCACGCGCGAGGACTCAGGGTGGAATACCGACGAGCCGGTGCCCACTAAGGCCGCAGCCACCAGAACCGCCGGGAAGCTGCCCGCCAGCGCCAGCAGCACCAGGCCGCAAAGGGTAAAACACATGCCAATCGGCAGCGACCACGGCATCGGGTATTTGTCGGTGTAGTAGCCCACCAGCGGCTGCAGCAGCGATGAAGAAAGCTGGAAGGTCAGGGTTATCATCCCGATTTGCATAAAACTCAGGGAAAACTCGGCCTGTAGCAGAGGGTAGATAGCCAGAATCAGCGATTGAATCATGTCATTAAGCAGATGGGAAAGGCTTATAGCGCCGAGGATCCCAAATGCGGTGCGCGCTTTTTTTTGCTCCGGGGGCGTGCCCGGCTGCGTGAGGGTTTGAGAGCTTGCCATAATTACCTGTACGAACGGTTATTGTTTTTAGAGCGGGCGACGCAGGAAATCGCCCGGAAGAAATTCTTACCCTGCTAACATACTCGTGCGGGGGATTTGAAGAAAGTCGCATTTCGGAAAAGTTAGTTGTCTATCCTGGCCGCTATCTGGTATTCCTGCGCAGTTACATTTTGACATGGAGATGGACAATGCGTTTTGCTACTAAAACAATAACCACGGCGCTGCTGGTGGCATTGAGCTTAACCAGCGCTTCCGCGCTGGCCTGGGAAAAAGACAAGACCTACAAAATTACGATTCTTCATACCAACGATCATCATGGCCACTTCTGGCGCAATGAGTACTCGGAATACGGCCTGGCGGCGCAAAAAACGCTGGTAGACAGCGTGCGTAAAGAGGTTGCAGCCGAAGGCGGCAGCGTGCTGCTGCTGTCGGGCGGTGATATCAACACCGGCGTGCCGGAATCAGACCTGCAGGATGCCGAGCCGGACTTCCGCGGCATGAGCCTGATTGGCTATGACGCGATGGCCGTCGGCAACCACGAATTCGACAACCCGCTCTCCGTCCTGCGCCAGCAGGAAAAATGGGCGAAGTTCCCGCTGCTGTCCGCCAATATTTACCAGAAAAGCACCGGCGAGCGCCTGTTTAAGCCCTATGCGATTTTTAAACCCCAGGGCATCAAGGTGGCGGTTATCGGCCTGACCACCGACGACACGGCAAAAATCGGTAACCCGGAATACTTCACCGACATCGAATTCCGCCAGCCTGCGGAGGAAGCCAAACTGGTGATTCAGGAGCTGCAGGGCACCGAAAAACCTGACGTGATTATCGCCGCAACCCATATGGGCCATTACGATAATGGCAACCACGGCTCGAATGCGCCGGGCGATGTCGAAATGGCCAGAAGCCTGCCTGCCGGGGCGCTAACGATGATTGTGGGTGGTCACTCACAGGATCCGGTCTGCATGGCGCAGGAAAACCAGAAGCAGAAGGATTATATGCCGGGCACGCCTTGCGCGCCGGACAGACAAAACGGCACCTGGATTGTGCAGGCGCACGAGTGGGGGAAATACGTCGGACGGGCGGACTTTGAGTTCCGCAACGGCGAGATGAAGCTGGTGCACTATCAGCTGATCCCTATCAACCTGAAAAAGAAAATCACCTACGACAACGGGCAAAGTGAGCGCGTACTCTACACGCCTGAAATCGCTGAAAACCAGCAGATGCTTTCCCTGCTGACGCCGTTCCAGAACAAAGGCCAGGCCGCGCTGAAGGTCAAAGTAGGCAGCGTGAACGGGCATCTGGAAGGGGACCGCAGCAAGGTGCGTTTCGTACAAACTAACCTGGCGCGCCTACTGCTGGCGGCACAGATGGCGCGAACCAACGCTGACTTTGCGGTGATGAGCGGCGGCGGCGTGCGTGATTCCATTGAAGCCGGGGATATTACCTATAAAGACGTGCTTAAGGTGCAGCCGTTCGGCAACACCGTGGCCTACATCGATATGAGTGGCAAAGACGTTGAGGCGTATCTGACGGCGGTGGCGCAGAAAACGCCGGACTCCGGCGCCTATCCGCAGTTCTCAAACGTGAGCTTCACCTCAACCGGCGGCAAGCTCAGCAATCTGAAAATCAAAGACCAGCCGATTGACCCGGCGAAAACCTACCGCATGGCGACGCTGAGCTTCAACGGCACCGGCGGCGACGGTTACCCGGAAATCGATAAAAAGCCGGGTTACGTCAACACCGGCTTTGTCGATGCGGAAGTCCTGAAACAGTACATCGAGCAGAACTCTCCGCTGGACGTAAATGCTTACCAACCTAAGGGTGAGGTGAGCTGGAACTAAGCGTTAATCGCGGCGGGCGATATCAGCGAAGCTGGCATCCAGCAGCTTTGCCAGGTCGTTTGCCGCGAGTTCGATATCCAGCCCGCGCTTGCCGCCGGAAATGTAGATGCTGGCAAACTCTTGTGCCGGAGCATCAATCACCGTCGGTAAGCGCTTTTTCTGCCCGAGAGGGCTGATGCCGCCGACCAGATAGCCGGTGATCCGCTGCGCGACCATCGGGTCCGCCATTTCAACCTTCTTCACGCCCAGCGCCTTCGCGACCTTTTTCAGGTCAAGCTGCCCGGCAACCGGCGTCACCGCCACGGCCAGGTGTTTCATATCGCCATTCAGCGCCACCAGCAGCGTTTTATAAACCTGGTCGGCGTTCAGCCCCAGCTTGCGAACCACTTCGTCACCAAAGTTGGTTTCCAGCGGATCGTGCTCATAGGCATGAATTTGAAAGCTGATTTTGTTCTTTTCGAGGAGTTTTACCGCGGGAGTCATGGTTTCCTTCTTTATTCGTTGTTTTGAAAACGCACAAAATAGTAATCGTAGTGATATACTTGACGAGTAATATAGCGCTACACAATAGTGATGGCGTAAACCATCACATTGAGCGACAATTCAGCTTCGGTTGCTTCGGCAGCCGGGATAAACAGAATAATAAATGAAATTCCTCTTTGACGGGCCAATAGAAATATTGGCCATTTTTTTTACCCTTTTTTCAGCATTTCCGGCAGGTTACCTTCGCCGTAAAGGTGCAGCGCGCCGACCGCAACCACGTAGCGTCCGGCGGGCAACTGCTGCAGAAACGCCTGCCACTGGCGGTTTCGCTGATGCATTAATACGTCATAAAGCGCATCGCCGAAGGTGTTGGGTAGAGCAATATTGCCCTGCTGGGGTGGCGTTTCCAGCCACCAGCCGATCATAATTTGCAGCAGGCGGGCGTTGGTGTGCCAGTGCTCCAGCGTGTCGTTCAGCAGCGGCATCCCACCCTCAGGCAGCCCCTTCAGTAACTCGATTTGGCTTTGTGCACCTTCAAGCTCGGTGACCGGCACGTTATAGCGCTGCGCGGCTTCCAGGAGCTGATAGTCAATGCCGTAGTCAGGACGGAGACCAAGCCGCTGCGCCTGGTGTGCCTGTAAAATCAGCGCCACCTGCCAGGCTGGCTGGCGTTCAAGGCTGCTTAGCGAGATACCCAGTTCGCTGCAAAGGCTCAGCACCTGCTGGTAATCGTCCGGTGCCATACGCGCTTCCAGCTCGATGTCCTCCGCGATTTCACTGAACGGCGAATCACCGGTGCGGATATCCGCTTCGACAATCAGCGCATCTGCCTCACGCAGCTTTTTCACCAGCCGCGAGGAAAGCGGAGTCATGTCGCGTGTGCCCATATGAATGCTGCCCACGAGGTGCAGATAGCGCTTGCCGGGGAGCGTGATATCAAGGGCAGGCCAGGGATAAGTAGAGGCTGTCAGACTGGAAAGCAGTGAGCTAAGACGTTGGAACAAACCCATATCGCGATTCCCTGGCTAAAAAGCCATGCTAACGCCCTGGGCTGGAAGGGGAAAGTAAAAAGTCGGCCTTCCGCTCAAAAGGAGAACGGCAGGCCGCAGAGATGTTAGTCTTTCGGTTTAAAGCGCAGCAGGCGGTTGGCGTTGCTGACCACGGTGATGGAAGACAGCGCCATCGCGGCACCGGCAACCACCGGGTTGAGCAGCGTGCCGGTCAGCGGGTACAGCACGCCAGCGGCAATCGGAATACCAAGCGAGTTGTACACGAAGGCGCCCATCAGATTTTGCTTCATATTGCGCAGCGTAGCCTTAGAAATGGCCAGCGCGTCGGCAACGCCGACCAGGCTGTGACGCATCAGGGTAATGGCTGCGGTTTCAATCGCGACGTCGCTGCCGCCGCCCATCGCAATCCCCACTTCTGCCTGAGCCAGCGCCGGAGCATCGTTGATGCCGTCGCCCACCATCGCCACCTGGCGGCCCTGCTGCTGCAGCTGTTTGATGGCGTCAGCTTTGCCGTCCGGCAGCACGCCCGCAATCACCTCGTCAATGCCAACTTCTTTGGCGATAGCGTTGGCGGTCACGGCGTTATCACCGGTGAGCATCACTAAACGATAGCCGTTGCGATGCAGGCGTTGCAGCGCACTTACGCTGTCGCTGCGAAGCGGATCGCGTATGGCTAACAGCGCCATGAGCTGGCCGTCTACCGCCAGCAGAACCGGCGTGGCGCCTGAACGTGCCTGCGTATCAATGCTGTCGACAAGCGGCTGCGTGTCCACACCCTGCTCATCAAGCAGCGCTTTGTTGCCCAGCAGCAGTTTATGCCCGTCAACTTCACCGCTGACGCCAAGCCCGCGCAGAGTGCGAAACGAGGTGACTTCCGGCAGCGTCGAACTGCCTGCTTTTTCAATAATGGCGCGAGCCAGCGGATGACTTGAACCTTGCTCAAGCGCGGCCGCAAGGCGTACTGCCTGTACTTCATCCACCCCCGAACGGGTTTCCACGGCAACCACCTGCGGTTTGCCTTCGGTCAGCGTGCCCGTTTTATCAAAGACCACGGTATCCAGCGTGCTGGCGCGCTGCAGGGCATCGGCATCGCGTACCAGAACGCCGAACTCGGCGGCACGGCCCACGCCTGAAATAATCGACATCGGCGTCGCAAGCCCCAGGGCGCAAGGGCAGGCGATAATCAGCACCGTGGTGGCAATAACCAGGGTGTAAACGATTTGCGGCGCCGGGCCGACAAAGTACCAGATAGCGGCGCTAATCAGCGCAATAGCCACCACCACCGGCACGAATACGGCAGAGATTTTATCGGCAAGCTGACCGATTTCCGGCTTGCTGCTCTGCGCCTGGCGAACCATGCGGATAATACGGGACAGCGTAGTGTGGCTGCCGGTTGCGGTGGCCTTGAACAGCACGCTGCCGTCCTGCACCACGGTACCGGCATGAATGCCGTCGCCGTTTGATTTTTGCATCGGGACCGGTTCGCCGGTCAGCATTGCTTCGTCGAACCAGGCTTCACCCTGGGTAATTTCGCCGTCAACGGGGACGCGGTCGCCGGTGGTCAGGCGCAGCGTCATTCCGGCGGTGACTTCCGCCAGCGGTAAGGTTTTTTCGCCTTCATCCGTCACTACTCGCGCGGTCGGCGGCGTTAAGTCCAGCAGACGTTCAAGGGCTTTGGAGGAGCGCTGACGTGCACGCTGCTCAAGCATATGGCCGAGGTTTATCAGGCCGATGATCATCGCGCTGGCCTCGTAGTAGAGGTGGCGGGCTTCCATCGGGAAGTGCTGCGGCCAGATGTTCACGGTAATTGAGTAGAGCCAGGCCGCGCCGGTGCCGAGGGCGACGAGCGTATCCATAGTGGCCGCACGGTTCATCAGGCTGCGCCAGGCGCTACGGTAAAAATGGCCGCCGGCAAAGACCATCACCGCGAGGGTGATAATGCCGATAGTCAGCCACAGGGAGCGGTTGCTCCCGGTGACCATCATGTTGTCGCCGATCATGCCCCAGACCATCACCGGGATCCCGACGGCAAGGGCGACAATCGCCTGCCAGCGGAAGCGCTTCATGGCGGCGTTCGCCGTTTCCTGCTGACGTTCACGGCGTTTCTGGTCGTCTTCAATCGCTTCGGCGCCATAGCCTGCGTTTTCCACGGCTTTGACCAGCGATTCAGCGGAGGCGGTGCCCATTATCAGCGCACTACGCTCCGCAAGGTTAACCCGTGCCTGGCTGACGCCCGGGACATTCTGTAAGGCATTTTGCACCCGGGAGACGCAGCTGGCGCAGCTCATACCGTTGATCAACAGCTGCTGGCTGTCATCGTCGGTAGACGCTGCCGGAAGCGAAGGGGCGACCGCTGTCAGTGCTTCCGACGGAGTTGATGACTCTGCCAGCGGTTCAGCCTTTGGGTGGCTGGCGACTTCTGCGCCGTATCCCGCTTGCTTCACGGTTTCTACCAGTGCTTCCGGCGTGGCGCTGCCGGTGACGCGGGCGTGGGTTTGGCTGACTTCAGCCTGCTCAACGTCTGCACGCTGCTCGAGGCTTTCTTTCACGCGTTTAACACAATGGCCGCAGGTCAGGCCATCCAGATTCAGATCCACAATGTGTGACATCGCAAGACTCCTGTATGATGGTGAGGTGAAATATTGACCGAAAGGATGATTCGGTTAACTATGAGAAAGGTTAAACCTTCCATCAAGGGGAAGGTCAAGGAGCAAAAATGAATATTAGCGATGTGGCGAAAAAAACCGGGCTAACCAGCAAGGCGATTCGTTTTTACGAAGAGAAAGGCCTGGTCACGCCGCCGTTTCGCGCCGACAACGGCTACCGGAGCTATACGCAAAAGCATCTCGATGAGCTGACGCTGCTGCGCCAGGCCCGCCAGGTCGGGTTTAATCTGGAAGAGTGCAAGGAGCTGGTAAGCCTGTTTAACGATCCGGCGAGGCACAGCGCGGACGTAAAAGCCCGCACCTTACAGAAGGTCGCGGATATCGAACGGCACATTATTGAGCTACAAAATATGCGTCAGCATTTGCTGACGCTGGCAGAAGCCTGCCCAGGCGATGAAAGCGCCGACTGCCCGATCATCGACAACCTTTCCGGCTGCTGCCATCGCCACGAGATAAACTAAACCGCTTTAATTTTTAGCGTAATGCCTTCCACGGCCTGCACCACAACCTCACAGCCCGCCGGTAAATCTTCATCGGCGGTCACCGGCCAGCTGCTGTCTGCCACGCGAACATGCCCCCGGCCGTTGACCAGCGCGGTTTCCAGACGGAAACGGCGGCCAACCAGTTGCTGGCCGCGTTGGTTGAGCACTTCACCTGGAATTTGCTGCTTGCGGCTGGACAGCCAGCGCCACCAGAGAAAGGCGGCGACCAGCGTCAGCAGGGCAAAACAGACGCCCTGCGTTTCCCAGCCGAGCGGCAGCAGCCAGACCAGCAGCCCGGTGATGACCGCCGCCACGCCGCTCCACAGCAAATAGCCGCTGGCGCCGAGCATCTCCGCCGCCAGCAGCAGTCCGCCTAGCGCAAGCCAGAAGACGTGTGGGTGCGCGAGAATACTGTCGATCATTTTTTACTCTCGTTGCCGCTCTGGGCGATAAGTTCGCTGATCCCGGCGATGGAGCCCATCAGGCTGGAGGCATCCAGCGGCATCAGCACCACCTTACTGTTATTGGCCGAGCCGATTTGCTGCAGCGCGTCGGTGTATTTCTGGGCGACGAAGTAGTTCACCGCCTGAATATCCCCTTTGGCGATAGCTTCGGACACCATTTGCGTGGCGCGGGCTTCCGCTTCGGCGCTACGTTCGCGGGCTTCTGCCTGAAGGAAAGCTGACTGGCGTTCCCCTTCGGCCTTCAGGATTTTCGACTGTTTCTCACCTTCGGCTTTGACGATTTCTGCCTGGCGGATCCCTTCGGCCTCAAGAATGTAGGCGCGCTTGGTACGTTCGGCTTTCATCTGGGCGTTCATGGCATCAATCAGCTCAGCCGGCGGGCGCACGTCGCGGATTTCGATACGGGTGATTTTAATGCCCCACGGGTTGGTGGCTTCGTCCACGATGTGCAGCAGGCGGGTGTTGATGTTGTCGCGCTGGGACAGCATCTCATCCAGCTCCATTGAGCCGAGCACGGTACGGATGTTGGTCATCGTCAGGTTGATGATCGCCAGCTCAAGGTTGCTGACTTCATAGGCGGCGCGTGGGGCGTCAACCACCTGAATAAAGCACACGGCGTCAATGGAAACGTTGGCGTTATCTTTGGAAATGACTTCCTGGGAAGGGATGTCGAGCACCTGTTCCATCATGTTGATTTTGCGGCCCACGCGATCCATAAACGGCACCACAAGGTTCAGGCCCGGCATCAGGGTGTTGGTATAGCGGCCAAAGCGTTCGACGGTCCATTGAAAGCCCTGAGGCACGATTTTTACCCCGGCCGCTACAACCACCAGCGCCACGAGAATTAATACGGGGATCACGATAAGCATTAAAAAAACCTCCTGTTTGTTTTGCATTCAGTCTAACTGCTTAACCTGAAACATTCAGCAACAGTCCGGCGCCCGCTGAGAATTAATTGCTGCTTATCATTTAATTATTCCTAAATGGAATGATTTTCATGGAGTAAGTTCATTTCACGCATGGTGTGCGCAGGCGTAATATCGGATGCTTCGGCAGCTCGCGCTATTGGGCGGGCGGTATTTGGCAAGAGTACTTATCCCGGTGAGGAAGCAATGGGGACAATAATAGCTGAGCAGCATCGGACCAATAACAGCCATTGGCAGAAAATCGTGGAAGAATTAATTTCACCCATGGCGATTGATATTGACGGCAACGGTCCGGCAGATATTCGGGTGAATAATCCAGACTTCTTCAAGCGAATATTACAGGAAGGTTCTCTCGGCCTGGGGGAAAGCTATATGGACGGCTGGTGGGACTGCGACCGGATGGATATTTTATTTACCCATATTTTGCGCCACGGCCTGGACAGCAAAATGCCGAAGCATTTCTCTGACCTGCTGCGTATTGCCGGGGCCAGAGTCTTTAATTTGCAGTCCCGTAAGCGTGCCTGGATAGTCGGCAAGGAGCACTACGATATCGGCAACGATCTGTTTGCCGCGATGCTCGATCCGTATATGCAATATTCCTGCGGCTACTGGAAAGACGCCACGGATCTTGCCTCTGCCCAGCGTAATAAGCTGCACATGATCTGCGAAAAGCTGCAGCTCAAGCCGGGCATGACGCTGCTGGATATCGGCTGCGGCTGGGGCGGTCTGGCGCAGTATGCGGCGCAGGAATACGGCGTGTCGGTGGTCGGCGTAACGATATCGGCGGAGCAGCAAAAAATGGCGCAGGATCGCTGCCGGGGCCTGGACGTCGAGATCCTGCTGCAGGATTATCGCGACCTCAACAGCAAATTTGATCGCATTGTTTCCGTGGGCATGTTCGAGCACGTCGGGCCGAAAAACTACAGCACCTATTTTGAGGTTGCCGCCCGCAATATTAAAGACGACGGCCTGTTTCTGCTGCACACCATCGGTTCGAATGAAACGGATTTAAACGTCGATCCCTGGATCAATAAATATATTTTCCCCAACGGCTGTTTACCGTCCGTGCGCCATATTGCCAGCGCCAGTGAAAAACATTTTATTATGGAAGACTGGCACAATATCGGCGCGGATTACGACAGAACGTTGATGGCCTGGAACGATAATTTCCTCCGCTGCTGGCCTAATATTTCACGCAATTATGACGAGCGTTTTAAACGGATGTTTACCTACTATTTAAACGCCTGTGCGGGCGCATTCCGTGCGCGAAATATTCAGCTCTGGCAGGTGCTGTTCAGTCCGAATGGCGTGGACGGCGGGATCCGCGTTTACAGATAAGCAAAAGGCCGGAATTACCGGCCTTTTTTAGTTTTTAGCTAATTAATACATCAGGGCGTAAATCTGACGGCGGTATTTGGACGCCAGCGCGTCGCCGGTGCCCAGCGCGGCCAGAATTTCCATCATCATTTTACGCGCCTGGCCGTCTGCTGCGCCCAGGTCTTTTTTCAGGTGGGTATAAAGCAGCTCCAGCGCTTCTTCGTTCCGGCCGACCTGATGAAGCTGCAATGCGAGCTGGCTGGCGAGCTGGGCGTTGTCCGGCTCGTTTTGTACCTGCTGCTGCAATTGCTGAATTTCCGGCGTGTCGGCAGCCTGTTTCAGCAGTTCAATCTGGGAAATCAGCGCCTGGTAGCGCGTGTCCTGATCCTGCAGTGGAATAGTTTTCAGCACCGCTTCGGCGTCTTCGCTGCGGTTCAGGGCGATCTGCACTTCCGCCAGCAGCAGGCCAATCTCGCTGTTCTGGTCGGACAGCTGCCACGCATCTTTCAGCAGCGGCAGCGCTTCGGCGTGTTTGCCTTCCTGCATCAGCTCCACTGCCTGCTGGGCTTTCAGCTCTTCTTCACGCGGCAGCACTTTGTCGAGCAGGGCGCGAATCGCTTCTTCCGGCTGCGGCCCCTGGAAGCCGTCCACCGGCTGACCATTCTGGAAAAGATACACGGTCGGAATGGAGCGTAGGCCAAACTGCGAAGCCACCATCTGCTCTGCGTCACAGTCAACTTTGGCGAGAATAAACTGGCCGTTGTATTGGGCTGCGAGCCTGTCCAGAACCGGCGTTAACTGTTCGCAGTGCTGGCTGCGGGCAGACCAGAAATAAAACAGCACGGGTTTAGCCACGGACTGTTCCAGCGTCTGGTGCAGGTTCGCTTCGGTAATGTTGATAATGTTTTCTGCGGACATGGGCGATTCTCTGTTAAGCATTTGTTTTTTACATGGGGGCTGAGGCCGGGACTTCAACTCAGCTGCGTAAAATTTTGTCCATTGCGCACGCCGGCAACAGGCGGCGGAGCACGGTAATCACGTGGGTCACCACGGTCACCGGGTAGCGCAGCTTCGGCCTTGGGCTTTCAAAGGCATGGCGCACTTTCGCCACCACCGCTTCCGGGCCGAGGGTAAACCTTGCGGCAATGCCAGGGTTCTCTACCGGCTTGTCGCTCTGGGTTTGATTAACGTTATCGGTAAAGCGGGTGCGGATTGGGCCGGGCTCAATCAGGCTGACTTTAATCCCACTGTGGCGAAGTTCCATGCGCAGCGCGTCTGACCAGGCTTCCAGCGCATATTTACTGGCGGCATAGGCCCCGCGCCCCGGCGTGGAAATCAGCCCCATCACCGAGCTGGTCATCACGATGCGGCCTTCGTGGTGAGGCTGCATGGCGGGCAGCAGCAGCATGGTGAGCTGGTGCGTGCCGAAGAAGTTGGTGGAAAACTGCTGTTCAAGCTGTTCGCGGGAAATGGCGTTCAGCGGGCCATACACGCCATAACCGCCGTTATTAAACAGCCCGAACAGGCGATTGCCGGTAATTTCAATCACTTCGGCGGCGGCACGTTTGACGCTTTCCGGGTCATCAAGATCGAGCTGAACGCCGGTAAAACCGAGCTGATTCATGCGCTCTACGTCTTCCGGTTTACGGCAGGCGGCGAGAATGTTGTAGCCAAGCTTCTGTAACTCCTGCGCGCTGGCTAAGCCAATCCCGCTGGAGCAGCCTGTAATTAAAACGGATTTTTGCATAACTTTACCCGAAGGGTGCCCCGATTATTTATCAGTCGTGTTTAACTATCTCGTCATGCCTGGCGCTGCTGCGCCGGTTATTTAGAGAGTAACGGAGTCAGCTGCGTCGCCATCCAGTCGGCGATAAACGGCTGAGCATCACGGTTAGGGTGAATGCCGTCATCCTGCATCCATTGCGGTTTCAGATACACCTCTTCCATAAAGAACGGAAGCAAAGGGATATCAAACTGTTTGGCAAGCTGCGGATAAATAGCGCTAAACGCCTCATTATAGCGGCGTCCGTAGTTGGCGGGCAGGCGAATTTGCATCAGCAGCGGTTGGGCATTGGCGGCCTTCACGTCGGTGATAACCTGCTTAAGGGTTTTTTCTACCTCTTGAGGCTGGAACCCACGCAGGCCGTCGTTGCCGCCAAGCTCCACTAAAACCCAGCGAGGCTGATGCTGCTTTAACAGCGCGGGCAGGCGAGACAGGCCCTGCGCAGCGGTATCACCGCTGATGCTCGCATTCACGACTTTTGTATTCTGCGGCTGCCATTTGGCATCCAGCAGAGCGGGCCAGGCGCTGGTGGCTGCCATACGGTAACCGGCGCTCAGGCTATCGCCTAAAATCAATAACGTGTCCGCCGCGGCGGCGCGGAAGGTCATCAAAGCCAGAAACAGGAAGGGCAAATGCCAGCGGAAAACATTGTTGAAGTTCATCATCTTAGTAAGTCCGTGGGTCAGGGTGAACACGAGCTTTCCATCCTTACCGGAGTTGAGCTGGTTGTCAAACCGGCCGAAACCATCGCCCTGATTGGCGAGTCAGGCTCGGGCAAGTCCACGCTGCTGGCGATTCTGGCCGGGCTTGATGACGGCACGGACGGCGAAGTCCACCTTTGCGGCGAGCCGCTGCACAGCATGGATGAAGAGGCGAGAGCGGCCTTGCGTGCCAGGAACGTCGGCTTTGTGTTTCAGTCCTTTATGCTGGTGCCCACCCTGAATGCCCTCGAAAACGTAGAGCTTCCCTCGCTGCTACGCGGTGAAAACAGCTCGGCCAGCCGGGCTCAGGCCAAAGCGCTGCTGGAGCAGTTGGGCTTAGGCAAACGCCTGGATCACCTGCCAGCACAGCTCTCCGGCGGGGAACAGCAGCGCGTGGCGCTGGCTCGGGCGTTTAACGGCAAACCGGGCGTGCTGTTTGCCGATGAGCCTACCGGTAATCTCGACAGGCAAACCGGCGACCGCATTGCCGACCTGCTGTTTTCCCTTAACCGCGATTTCTCCACCACGCTGATCCTCGTCACCCACGACGAGCAGCTGGCGGCACGCTGCGACCGCCGCCTGCGGCTGCGCGAAGGCAAACTGTGGGAGGAAGCATGATAGCCCGCTGGTTCTGGCGCGAGTGGCGCTCTCCCTCGCTGCTGATTGTCTGGCTGGCGCTGAGCCTGGCGGTGGCCTGCGTGCTGGCGCTCGGCAGCATCAGCGACAGAATGGAAAAAGGCCTCAGCCAGCAAAGCCGCGAGTATATGGCGGGCGACAGGACATTGCGTAGCGCCCGCGCCGTGCCGGATGAATGGCTGACTCAGGCGCAAAGCGATGGCTTAAAGGTCGGCAAACAGCTGAGCTTCGCCACCATGACCTTTGCCGGCGACACGCCGCAGCTGGCGGATGTGAAAGCGGTCGACGGAGTTTACCCGATGTACGGCGAGCTGGAAACTAACCCGCCGGGCCTGAAACCAGAGCCGGGCACCGCGCTGCTTGCGCCTCGCCTGCTGGCTCTGCTCAACCTGAAAGTGGGCGACAATATTGACGTGGGCGATGCCACGCTGCGTATTGCCGGGCAGGTGATTCAGGAGCCGGACGCCGGGTTTAACCCGTTCCAGATTGCGCCCCGGCTGATGATGAACCTGGCCGACGTCGAGAAAACCGGGGCGGTACAGCCCGGCAGCCGCATTAGCTGGCGCTACAAGTTTGGCGGCGACGCACAGCAATTGCAGCAGTTTGAAAACTTCCTGCTGCCGAAGCTGAAGCCGGAGCAGCGCTGGATCGGCATGGAGCAGGACGAAGGCGCGCTGGGCAAGTCGCTGGAGCGTTCTCAGCAGTTCCTGCTGCTTTCTGCCCTGCTGACGCTGCTGCTGGCCGTGGCGGCGATTGCCGTGGCGATGAGCCACTACTGCCGCAGCCGCTACGACCTGGTGGCCATCCTGAAAACGCTGGGCGCGGGCAGGGCGGCGCTGCGTAAGCTGATTATCGGCCAGTGGCTGATGGTGCTGCTGCTTTCGGCGATTGCCGGGGGCGCCGTCGGGCTGCTGTTTGAAGCCGCACTGATGCAGCTGTTGAAGCCGGTGCTGCCGGCCGCGCTGCCGCCAGCGAGCCTCTGGCCGTGGGTGTGGGCTATCGGCTCGATGGTAACAATCTCCGTGCTGGTGGGACTGCGTCCGTATCGACTTTTGCTGGCGACTCAGCCATTGCGCGTGCTGCGCCGTGACGCCGTAGCCAGCGTCTGGCCGCTGAAAATTTATCTGCCGGTGATTAGCGTCGTTGTGGTACTGCTGCTGGCGTTGCTCATGGGCGGAAGTTCGCTACTTTGGGCGGTGCTGGCGGGCACGCTGGTGCTGGCGGCGCTGTGCGGCCTCGTTGGCTGGGGCGTGCTGAAGCTGCTTAAGAAGCTGACGCTAAAAAACCTGGCCCTGCGCCTGGCGGTTAACCGCCTGCTTCGCCAGCCGTGGGCGACGCTCAGCCAGCTGGCGGCGTTCTCGCTCTCCTTTATGCTGCTGGCGCTGCTGCTAGTGCTGCGGGGCGATTTGCTGGACAGATGGCAGCAGCAGCTGCCGCCGGAAAGCCCGAACTACTTCCTGGTGAACATTGCGCCGGAGCAGGTTCAGCCGGTGAAAACCTTCCTCGCCGACCATCAGGTGATCCCGGATTCGTTTTACCCCATCGTTCGGGCGCGCATGACGGCGATTAACGGCCAGTCCACCGAGGGCAACCCGGACGAAGCGTTGAACCGCGAGCTGAATCTGACCTGGCAGAGCCAGAAGCCTGATCACAACCCGATCCTTGCGGGCAGCTGGCCGCCGAAGGCCGGGGAAGTGTCGATGGACGACGGCGTGGCGAAGCGGCTGAACATTAAACTCGGCGACAGCGTGACCTTCATGGGAGATACCCAGGACTTCACCGCGAAGGTGACCAGCCTGCGCAAAGTGGACTGGGAAAGCCTGCGGCCAAACTTCTACTTTATCTTCCCGCCGGGGGCGCTCGACGGGCAGCCGCAGAGCTGGCTCACCAGCTTCCGCTGGGAGGGAAGTAACGGCCTGCTGACCCAGCTTAACCGCGAATTCCCGACCGTCAGCCTGCTGGATATCGGGGCTATCCTGAAACAAATCGGCCAGGTGCTGGAGCAGGTCAGCCGCGCGCTGGAGGTGATGGTGGTGCTGGTGACCGCCTGCGGCCTGCTGCTGTTGCTGGCTCAGGTACAGGTTGGCATGCGCCAGCGCCATCAGGAACTGGTGGTTTACCGCACGCTGGGCGCGGGCAAAAAGCTGCTCAGAACCACGCTATGGTGCGAGTTCGCCGTGCTGGGGCTGGTATCCGGCCTGGTGGCCGCCATCGGGGCCGAAACAGCGCTTGGCGTGCTGCAAACCCGGGTGTTCGACTTCCCGTGGGAGCCTGATTTGCGTCTGTGGATCGTGCTGCCTGTTACCGGGGCGATATTGCTGTCGCTTTGCGGCGGCTGGCTGGGCGTTCGTTTACTGAAAGGGAAGGCGCTGTTCCGCCAGTTTGTCGTCTGAGGAGGCCGGGCAGGGACGCCCGGCTACCGTTATAAAATTTGTTATATTTCGATATTTATTGCGTCAGAACATATTTTCTGCATTTTTTGATGTTTTTTTAATATCTATTAAGAAAAGACTGATAGATAACCGCACGAATTAATAAAAATCCCTCAGAAATCGGACTTAATAAGCGTTAATATGCCCGCGCTTATAATAAATACGGTTACTACGGATCTCCATGAAAGCAAATTTGCGCGCTTTACCATTACTGATT